>JAHEAD010000011.1 GCA_019721075.1 Candidatus Sysuiplasma jiujiangense | reverse complement strand
CATGCGATCCAATGCGGAAACTGTAATGTCCATGCTGAAGAGGAGACTCCCGGCAAAGATAAGGAAGAAGCTGCCGGAGAGAAAGAAGACGGAAGAGTTTCTGAAGGCGGATGTGCACAATGTGAGGCAGTGCTGCTACCTCACGTACACACATCCGGAAATGCTGAAAGGGACCGAACAGTAATTTTGTCCCAAAGCGACTTTCGAGGAATGCTATATATACTCGAATTTGTATGAGTGCGGCTATTAATCAGGCACTGGTGATTTTTTTGGCAGCTACTGGAAGCGGATCTTTTGCAAAGAAAAAGAAAGGAAGATTGATGTGGGCAGTCGTCGCCGTGGTCGTCGTTGTGGCTTTGATAGGCTCGGTGGTCGCCTACACTGTTTATAACAACAACCAGAACAAAATAACAGATATATACTTCTACAACTGGTGGGCAACAGATGGAAAGATCGCGCTGACTAAGACTGTTGCTGGATTCCATTCGAAGTATCCACATTACCAGGAAGTTTCAACCCTCAAGCCGGGAGCCGGAGGCATAGCGGCTCGACTTGCAATATTGGACCTGATACAGTCGGGGCATGCTCCAAACACCTTTCAGGCGAACTTCGGTTCAGATATGATAAGCTATGTTGAAGCAGCGCCACATGGATTAAACTCGTTCGTAAACATGACGCCGGTTGCTCAGTCGATGGGGCTAATGACCAATGCCGTGCCGTCTGTCATCGCAGCAGGTATGTACAATGGCACAATGCTTTCGCTGCCTGTTGATACGCACAGGGCAAGCTTGCTCTATTTCAACCCTCAGGTTCTGCGAGCCCACAACTTATCTATACCGACGAACCTCACACAGTTACTCAATGAAACAGCTACCCTCAAGGCAGACGGCTTGACCCCCTGGATGGTCCCTGGGAACGATAATGGGTGGGATCAGCTGAATCTCTGGGAGAGTATTTTCCTCTCAATAGCCGGACCAAAGCTGTACGATCAGATACCCTACGGAACAATTAATCTGTCAAGCCCCACAGTACAGAATTATATTTACGAAACTAACCAGATCCTGCTGCAGTTCACATCAGACAATTACTTAGGTGCTTCGACGCTGACTTGGTCTGAAGCGATAAGCCATGTTGTCAGTGGTCAGGCTGCATTTCAGGTAAACGGCAATTTCTATGTTAATTACGCCTACGATTATCTTAACACAACAACATACCCCGCAATAGCACCGTACACAAACTGGACAAATGTATCACTGATGGAAATGCCATTCCCGGGAACGGCAAATTACTACAATCTTGTAATTGACTCAGTTGCGGTGCCCACTGGCCCATCTGCTAAATCAGGACTTTTGTTCGCCAAGTACTTCAGTTCATATGCAGGTCAGCAGATATTCACAAAGTGGAAGGCTGTTACATTTTACAACAATGTAACAAATGATTACTACAACGATCCAGCTCAATGGTACGACTATCAGGCACTGTTATCCACTCCAAGCAATGACTTCGTAATGAGTTTCCCAGGCGGACTGTTCCCGAGCGTATTCAGTTCGATAGACACAGCTTTCACTGGACTGACTCAGGGCGGTGCGTCATACCTGTCCACATGGAACACAACATTCGCTTCACAAATGGCGAGTGAGAAATCGCAGTGGCTGTCGGCCAACCAGATGGGTCTTGGTTTCTGGGGAACGTTGTCTAACCCGCTTGGCGGTTACCTGCCACCGTGGGTAAATGCAACAGCTTCGACAGTCCATCAGACGACTGCAGGCAGCAGCGTTGTGCACAGCGTAACTCCTATGACAGGTCGCCAGGCTCCAAGCGTTTTGACCCCGGCATTGGCCTTCAGCTCGTCGGACAACCTGATGACAGGCACTTCGCTTCTGAAGGCCGAAGTGTCTACCCCGTCGCTTAAACAGGCATTTGATTGAGCTATGACCAGCTGGCAGAAACCAGCTGGGAAACTCCAAACTGAGAACCATGAACAGTGAAAGGCACGCCTCTGGAAGGCGCAAGATGACATTTCTGTTCGTGGTCCCTACCTTATTTTTTGCAGCATTCCTTTTATATTTCATAATCTGGAATCTTTACTATTCATTTCTTGATTACTCGATACTTCATGCCCACAATCCGCCATTTGTTGGTTTCGGCACCTACTCGTCCGTACTGGGAGACCCGTTGTTCGTTACTGCTTTTGGTAGAACAATGCTTTGGGTGGTAGTGTGCCTCGCGGTTACAAATGCGCTGGGAATCCTTATAGCTTCACTGATATTTTTTCTCGAAAATGGGAAACTGAAGTCAGTATATAATTCCCTTTTCCTGTACCCGATATCGATTTCACTGGCTGCTTCGGCTGTAATTTGGACTTGGCTTTACAATCCGCAGGAGGGTATCAATTCGATATTTGTAGCGTTGCACTTACCAACCTTTTCCGGTCTGTCTAGTCCATCAACTTCTGAGCTGAGCCTGATAATTGTCTCAATATGGATATATTCGGGCCTGTCAGCGATATTCTATTACTCCTCATTCCAGGGTGTTCCCTCCCAGGTGATAGAGTCAGCAAGAGCTGATGCAGCCAAGGCTCACACCATTGTCTTTAAAATACTTCTGCCGGAGGCAAAAAATGCATTCATAGTCGCCACTGTGACCATATTCCTTTTCGTTCTCAGAATGTTCAGCCTGCCCTATGTGGCGACTGGTTTAGACCCCTTCACAATTACGCTCGCCGAGCAGATGTTCAATTATTTCACAACAGAGTTTTTTTCAAAAGCATCTGTAGTTAGCATCATTGTTGTCATAATAGCGTCGGCCGTCATCGTCCCGTATGCTCTGTTTGGAGTAAAGAGGTGGATATCCGGTGATTAGGCCGCTGAAGATAGCGAAGAAAACGATTCATCATGCCATTTTGATCATACTTGCAGCCCTGTGGCTAATACCAGTATACACCATGCTTATTGACGGAATGAAATCGGCAGGAGGCGTCCTGACGACACCCATACTGCAGCCTACTGGTCTCTCTTTCACTCCTCTTATAACAGTTTCGAGTGCGCTGGAACTGCCAATTGTTAACAGCCTCATCCTTGCGATAGCGACCGCAACGATTTCTACATTTATCGGTGCACTGGCTGCATTTTACTTCTACAAGGGCAGATCCTGGACAAACAACACTGTCTTTGTCATAATCGCGATAGCCACGTTTATACCATATCAGATAACGCTCGTCCCTATAACTGAAATATTATCAACACTGGGTCTGTTCAACACCTACCCTGGCCTGATATTCACCTTCGTCATATTCCATCTGCCTGGCGGGGCATTGCTTATGACGATATTCATGAGTAATTTACCGAAGAGCATAGTTGAGTCTGCCAGGGCTGACGGTGCGAGTGACTGGATTGTATTCAGCAAAGTGGCATTCCCTCTCACACTGGCAGGAGCGGTCTCAACCTTCATACTCACGTTCGTGGAGGTATGGAACAACTTCTTCATACCGCTCGTTCTGACTTCAACACCCAACATGTACACTGCCTCAATCTCACTGCTCTCATACACTGGAGGCTACGGGACACTCTACAACGACAGTTTCGCAGCTGCTCTAGTAGCATCGCTCATACCTCTGCTTGTATTTGTACTCCTCGGAAGATATTTTATGCGTGGTTTCCTTGCTCTCGGGAGCGGCTCGAAAGGGTGATTTGGAATGGTCAAAATCGGTCTTGAAAATGTCACTAAGATATTTACGAAGAAGAAACTTGAGAACAAAGTGCTAGATGATATCAGCTTCGAAGTCGCAGATGGCAATTTCTTCGGCATAATTGGACAGAGCGGAGCAGGAAAGACGACACTCCTCCGGATAATTGCAGGTCTGGAGGGACCGTCTCATGGAAAGGTCAAGTTCGACAATACGGTCGTCGCCGAGGAAGGAAAGATCAGAGTGCCAATAGAGGAAAGGAACATAGGCATGGTATTCCAGACTTGGGCTCTCTATCCTCATCTCACAAGTTATGATAACATAGCTTTTCCGCTCAGAGCGAAGAAGATGGATGAAAATGATATTGAGTCGACTGTCCTGCATCTGGCGAAAATGCTGGGAATAACTGAAATTCTAGTCAGGAAGCCTGGCAGGATCAGCGGCGGGCAGCAGCAAAGAGTGGCCGTTGCAAGGGCTCTTTCCAAGAGCCCTTCTCTTCTGCTGCTTGACGAGCCCTTTAGCAATCTTGATGCAACCATCAAGGATAATGCTAGATCTCTCATCCGCACTGTTCAGAAGGAGCTGAGCATCACTGCTATCATAGTTTCCCACGACCCTGCAGACATATTTTCGCTCGCCAGTGACACGCTTGCGATAACAGACGGCAGGAATGCCCAGATGGGCAGGACTTCGGACCTGTACCACAAGCCCAGTAACTTAACTGTTGCAAGATCCATAGGTGAGATGAGTGTCATACAGGGTTTAATGACGCAGGGTTCCGGCAAAGATGTTGAAGTAAAGTTGGGTGATAGATGTAAACTGGGCTTCAGGAGAGATGAGCTGATTGCCATAGTTCCGGAGAACAATACAGAGGTAAGAGTCGGTTTCAGGCCGGAATCGCTTGAAGTACTGGAGGAGAATAATACCTCACTGAAGGGTTCGGATTATTGGGTATTGATCGGTAACGGTTTTGTAAAAATATGCAGTTATTCCGCTGGAATATTCAGGGTGCTTATAAGGCTGGACGGATTGGATGATGATATAGCGGTAAGCAGCGATGTGTCAATCGATACGGACAGCAGAATTTCGCTTTATGCAAAGAGGGATGACCTGAAGCTGTTTGACTCAAATGGCAATTCAATGCTGAACTACTCTATGAGTTTGGGGAAACAGGGCAGCTCTAATGACGAGAGAAGGCGGATTTATGCATCCACATAATCCGACAAGTATGCCGAGGTATTTTTATGTTCAGGGGATTTGACGATTCAAATGAATGGATTTCCTAAAGGGTTCAGATTCGGCTGGTCACAATCTGCATTTCAGTCGGAGATGGGGAACAGGCTGAACGTAGACTCAAACACAGATTGGTACAAATGGGTGCATGACAGTAGTAATATAGTGGCTGGACGAGTCAGCGGGGATTTCCCTGAGGATGGACCGGGGTATCTAGAGCATTTCAAGGATTTCCACAGGGAAGCGGCATTTCTCGGTCTAGATATAGCAAGGCTTTCCATTGAGTGGTCAAGACTTTTTCCTACAGGACCTTTACCTAAACCTGTTTGCAGGACGGATGGAGATAATATATTATCTATTGAGATAGAGAAAGAACAATTACAGAAGCTCGACATGTTTGTTGACAAGAACGCATTGCGCAGGTACACAGAGATTTTCCGTGATCTCCGTTCGCATGACATATCTCTGATACTCAACCTTTATCACTGGAGCTTACCGATATGGCTCCACGATCCGCTCAAGGTAAGGGATATTGGCCCCGAGGCGACGCCTTCAGGCTGGCTTTCAAAGGATATTGCAGGGCAATTTGCACTCTACGCCGCATATGCAGCAAGCAAATTTGACGATTTCGTCCTTTCATACTCCACTATGAATGAACCGAACGTGCTTTATCCAAAGTTCCCGCCAGGTTACTTTGGTGGTGACATTTCGAGAAGGGTAGAGGCAAACCTTATAGAGGCACATGCGAGGGCATATGATGCGATCAAGTCAGTTTCTGAAAAGCCGGTGGGTATAATATCCGGAGCACCGTCCTATGTGCCGGAGAAGCCAGAGGATCAAACAGCGGCACAACAGGCTTGTGAAGAGCGAAGATGGCCATTCTTCGATGCAGTCAAATTCGGCCGGAAGGGTAGTATCTTCAGAAGTGACCTGAAGGGAAGGCTTGACTGGATCGGACTGAACTATTACACCAGGTGCGTTGTTCACAAGACTAACACAGGCTTCTCTGAATCGGATGGCTATGGGAGGAGATGCACAAAAAACTCAAAGAGCAAGGCTGGTCTACCCACTTCGGACTTCGGTTGGGAAATTTATCCTGAAGGGCTGTCGGAAGTTTTGAAATCGTTCTGGAATAGATACTCTCTGCCTCTTTGGGTTTCAGAAAATGGTGTCGCAGACGAAAAGGACAACCTGAGATCTTATTTCATCGTTTCCCATCTTGCCCAAGTCTTGAAGTCATTGGAGGAAGGGGTGGATATTAGAGGTTATCTTCACTGGACCTTGGTCGACAATTACGAATGGGCTGACGGTTTTACCATGAAATTCGGCCTTTCATCATTCAATAGCAAGACATGCCAGCTTCAGCGAAGACAAAGCAGCCTGGTGCTAAAAGATATTGCTTTGGCAAAGGACATTGGTGGCAGGGTTGAGGGTTTCCTTAATGTGCCTGAAAAGCTAGTCGATGAATAACAAAGTGTGCATAATTGTCAATATCTGACGCCAGTGGTGGCTGAACTTACACCGTATTATTGCCCGTTCATTTACTAAAAATGTTCCATTCCTGTTCTACCAGCAAATTCCTGCACCCTGCTACTCACCGTAGTGGTTGCAGGTGTAAAGAATTAGCCTGCGATCCTGTAAATTATTCGTCGGCATTCTTGGCAAAAATTAGCTACACACATTACACTGACTGGAACTGGGACATCAATTTTCCATTTGTCTGGTCAAGACGTGAGCTGAAATGATGCATTTCTCCAAGCAGGGTCTGAATGTATATATCCTTTTTTCCCGCCTGTGGATTCATTGAAAAAATCAACCGCTTTTCACTCATGCCGTCTGATTGTCTGTTGCGGAATTCAAATATCTCTCAGGGATTTTGAATGGTTCTCCCTTTGTCGCGACGGCAGTTGCCTGCCAAAGAAGCTTGACGGCAACTCCAACGCGCCACAGACTGCCGTGCTTTCCTCTTTCTTTGAACCATTTGTACGGATCTGAACAGGCAGAATTGCATCTGATGGCAGGGAGCGAGCTGTCGTAGAGTGCTGTCCTCAGCAATTCGATTCCCCACTTCGATATATGCAGTCCGACGGAATGGTATTGGCCGGCATCTTCCATTTCGGGATCGCGGCCGGCTAACACCCTTATTGCATTCTCATCACTGAACTTGGCTGGATTCCCTACCAGCTCTCCACGGTTGCCGATATTACCTGTCATATGTCGGAACAGTGACGACGAGGCTTCCCCTCTCATCCATCTCCTTTCTGATTTTCTTCTCATGATGCTCCATACACTCACCTATCAGCTCCAGTTTCCTAATCAGGTAACGCACCTCGTGAACAAGTGCATCCTCCATCCCCTCCACCGAATTACTTCCTGCAAAATAATGCAAGTCCCGCTGTCCTTTCCTTCGCCTTCTTGTTCGCTTCATGGAAAGACGAAATCACTTTTTCAATATCGTGTGCGATCCTGGCGAAGGGCCTGGAGTGGAGGCAGAAATGCTTCAGCTGCCCATGCTGAAAGGGGAGTCCGCTTCATACGTTATCTACGACAGACCACGACAAAGTAAATCCAAGTCTCTTCTGATTTGCGTTACAGTTCTGGAGGAGCTCTGTAAGACACGCTGCCTCAAACGTGCTATTTCCTTGAGTCTTGGGTGTCCTTCAACCACTCAGGTCGTTCGACACATAAGGTTCTTCATTGCTTAAGCTGATATGATTTAGCAGTCGGCATCATTTGTCTTTCTCAACTTTCCATGTCGTTTTCCTCTCGGCTGCAGTGAATTTATGCAATATGCTGCTGCATGTTTTTCATTCAGAAATGCCAGCACGTCTACATGATATATGCCAGTGACCTCCATGGCATGGACAATCGGCAGCTCTATCCTCTCGGCCACCGACCGTGTCTCTTTCTACATCTGCTCCATGCCTATGCTGTTGTTGTCGTACTTCCTCGGCATTCAGCACTTAGTTTTTATTGTTGCGCTTCATTTCATCATTCTCTTTTATTTTGGATAAAGGGGTTTCCGGTTGCCTGTAGGCCGTAGACTGGTAATTGATACAGGGAGACGCTGGCGTGTCAGATTACGACCCGATTCACGGCTCACACGCTGGTTGGAGTATGCTCGCTAAATTACGAGGACACTTAAGCCTCAGAACGACGTCCGTACATTCCGCTTTCACCAGGTTTTTCCTGAAGAAAGTCGAGGTCTAGCACCTTTCTGACCATATGCCATATATCAGAACGGCGTTTCCCGCACTCGGCAAAACATCATTCCGCCTAAGGATTGTCGAGGGCATAAGCCGCCCCAAGCCATATGCCGTCGAATACGCTATACAGCGGAGTGCGGTAAAACTTCGTTGAGTTTATGGCTTACCTGGATCTTACTGAGTCACTCAAGCCGGCCGAAGATGAGCAGCGTTTGTTCGCATCGGCTGTTTACGATACGCTTTGAAGTGGCCACTGTCCAGTCGCAATGCC
The DNA here is from genome assembly GCA_019721075.1 of Candidatus Sysuiplasma jiujiangense. Classification (NCBI taxonomy): domain Archaea; kingdom Methanobacteriati; phylum Thermoplasmatota; class Thermoplasmata; order Candidatus Sysuiplasmatales; family Candidatus Sysuiplasmataceae; genus Candidatus Sysuiplasma; species Candidatus Sysuiplasma jiujiangense. The sequence continues at coordinate 83,591 of JAHEAD010000011.1, read as the reverse complement.
CCTTACCAGTCCTTAGCCTCAACATCACTATTCAGGACTTAGTTTACGATACAACGAAATTGACTGTAACGAACGTGGGAAATTGAGAACAAAATGATCAGGATGGATGGTGCTGTGTTCGAAATTGAGGAGACGTTTTAGTTTTTAAATTATGAAACACTCACTTAGACTTTGATTTGTAACAGATTAGTAAAGCCATCAATAAACCTACAAGTCAACAAAGTGTTGTGTATTCCTGTGTACAGATTTGCTCGCATTAGTCTCTGGAGAAAAGCCTGGAAAAAGTAAACTCTCCTCATATTTTTAGCAGTTGAAGTCAAGGTAATGAATCCTCAGAGTTCCGGGGTGTGATAGTGTTGCCCACTGACTTCGGTGCTCTGAACGCGTCGAATGACGAATGATAATTACATGTATTATAGTTAGAATGACTCTGCCGAGACATGAACCAGGAGAGAAAAGCTGATATTGCAGATGCTGTAGAAGAAAGAAGAAACATTCATCGGATAAACAATGCTTCCGAGATACGGGAAAGAGCACGTGCAATCATGCTTCATAATTGGAGGAACGAGTTTGGATATACTGCTCCAAATATCGTGTCATACCCAGCCTGCTGGCTATGGGATTCCTGCTTTCATTCGATAATCTGGTTGACCATTGGAGATGAATCTAAAGCCATCACCGAGTTATCGTCTGTTTTCAGGTGGCAGCTAAAGGATGGCTTTGTCCCGCACATGGGTTTTCAATTCAATCCAAGTGCTGCGACTTCTGACTGGAGGCAGCCGGGTCATTCAGACATAACACAGCCGCCGATGTTCGGTCACTCAATAAGGTTGCTGCACGAATCTGGCATTGATGTCACTGGTCTAGCAGAGAAGGCTGCGAACGCCTTTAATTTTCTTATGACTCACAGAAGAGCGCCGGATGGCTTGTTGTTCATACTCCACCCTTCGGAGGCAGGCTGCGGGAGCTCTCCCCGCTGGGATTCCTGGTCAAATGGGAAGTTTGACGCTATCGCCTGGAAGGAACGAAAGTCGGAGTTTGTGCGTTCGCTTAAATGCTCTTCCACTGGATCGTCGATCTCAAGTTCACAGTTCATTGTTGAGTCGGCGGCATTCAACGCGTTAACCGCTTTCAATATGATTGAGCTATATCATGTTACTGGAAACGAGAGACTTCTTGAGCAGGCGGGATCGATAATCGACGCACTTGATAAGTCGTGGGATGAGGAGCTTGGCACTTGGAAAGACGTGACTTCTGTGAGGAAACATTCTTCATCGGCTAGGACGGCTGAAGGACTGCTTCCGGTCATGGTTTCGAGAAATAGGGGCGCTGTAAGTAAAGCGTTTAGAGATATCGAAATCGGTGGACGGCTTGAATCTAGGTTTGGTGTGGCTGGAACTGACAAGTCAGAGCCATTCTTCGAGCCGGGCGGTTATTGGAGAGGTGCAGGATGGCCGCAATTGAACTACCTGTTCTGGGTGGCTGCTGTAAGATCTGGAAGAAGCAATCTTGCAGACGAATTGGCAGAAAAGTCGTTGAATGCAATGACAGCAAGTGACTACAGTGAGTATTTCAACTCTATAACAGGACAGGGTCTCGGTGCGAAACCGCAATCTTGGGCTTGTCTTCCGATATGCATGTTTGAGTAAGACAGGTAGGTTTCATACTTTACTCCGATGATTATCGTAGGGAGTCGAAAGTTTTCATCACAGTTTCTTATAGTAAGGGGGAAGTCAAGTAAAAGTTAACCTTCCTTGATATGGGTATGATTACGGCTCCAGAGCCGGGAATCCAGCTTTCATGCAATCAGAATACGTCACGTCTGCATTTATGGACGATTGAACACGCAAGCGCGAAAACAGACTTGTGCTCGTGATTAACTATGAGGGGTGAAGGCACACCCATCGGCGCCGTCGGGGAACTACTTGCAGTCAGCATGCAGTTCTTCTCAAAGTAGACTGCGGAATTCATAAATGAGGATGCTGCAGGCATACAGACGACGAAGAGAAGGAAACGCCTGAACAATGCCCACCTCAGGACGACTGTGTGCATGAGGGCGTTGCCTGGATATGACATGTGGAGCGGCGGTATGCTAAGATCTCTGCTGCACAGGCGCGAGATGCACATGAGACGCAGGTCCCTTCCGCAGTCCTTTGCTTTCCCCTCTGTGGTATTAAGTTGTCTATGTCATCAAGCGACTATATGTATCTGGAAAAGTTTGAAGGGTTATAATAGAGGAAGTCGAGCGATATGCCGAAATGCTTGAAGGCACGGCTTGAGATTGCAGTCTGTATGCGCTACTGCAGTCGATCCATAGAGCCTGCCAAACTGGTTCCAGCAGCCTTAGCTCGTCAGCCCTTCCTTCTGATAACCATGGGCATTACTGTATCAACGAGCCACCTAAGCATCTGCAGTTTGCTGCACAGTGCTATGAAGCGGTCATTTCCCTTATTCGGCGTGTGTTTTCAACGGCCTCAGAACAACTCTGATTAGTGGAGATATTTTTAACATTCGCCGATCGAAGGTCGTGAAGAACGACAGAATTTCAAATCACACATTTCTTCACGTTTTGTCCGTTTATCCAAGCCAGTTCCAGAAGTTATCGCTCCATAAGTCCAGATCTTCGGCAACGGTTCGCAGCGGCAACGGTTTCAGCCCGTTCTTCTCCGCCTCGTCGAAGGCTGCCTTCAGCTTCGCTTCTGACATTGATGACATATCCATCATGTGTTCCTCCAGTCTCTTGCGCAATCCCGGATCCATCATTCTGTCGGGATGTCTTACGACAAGCCTGAAATGGTGCGCATCTCCTCCCGTAACCCTTAGCACCTGCCACTGCAGCCTTTCCTTTCGCTCCGAAGCGAGCTTGTAGGCGGCCAAGTTTCCAAGCGCGAGGGCCACGAACGCTTCATCTGCAAGGCCCGGTGCAAGGTGAATCCCGATTTCGACTCCTCTGCTAACCATCTTTTCACTCATTACCGTCAGTATGTATTCGAATTTAGAGTTATTTGATTCCTGTGAGTCAAAATTGCGAATTCACTTGTGATGTGACGGATGTGGATAAGGGAACAAAGGTGCCCGGAACGCGTGTCTACACTGAAAGTGTTTTCCGACACCGTCACGTTGCGTTCTGTCCGTTCTGTCTTTGGGGCGGTTGAGCGGAAGCTGTTTTTGCCGGTTCAAATCTTAACTGTTGACCTGGAATTTGAAGATGCAACTGCACTGAAGAAACGTTTAGATCTTTAGGATAATTGTTAGGCTAATTGCCGTAGTGCGAAATGAAAAATATGGCGGAAATGGTTTATCAGGAAATTCAGTTTCAAGTCAGCTTACAGATATTCTATGAGTGCACCGACATTTGGAGACCCTATTCCCGTTACTTCATCATATCCCTGTCCGGCATAGTAATATCCGTTGTACCCAATGGTTATGTCATGGAATGCAGCCGCATATTCAGTTGAGCTGCTGTAAACAGAATAGAGATCCTGATGGACATATGCGCCATTGAAGGATGTGGTTCCCAGTGCTTGCTGCGCTTCTGCAAAGATTGCAGCCCATTGCGGCGAAGAAGCGCTTGTCCCTCCAACCTGTATCCATCCTTTCAGTCCTTCATAGGTAGTGCTGTCGTATATCCAGAAGCCTGTGTTCGGATTGGCATCGTAAGATACATCAGGAACGCCCCTTCCGGAAGCCTTTATCCCAGCAGCTGATTGGTATGACGGCAGAGGGAAGTAGGAGCTAACGCCGCCGCCGGAGGAATTCCACGCATATTCGTATGAGTACGTTGCGCTTGTGGAAGTTATATCTGTAAGATTCAGAGTGGTTCCGCCCGCCCCGACAACGCTCGGATCGGAAGCCGGATAGTTTACCGTCGGAGAAGAGGTGCCGTCATTCGCACCGCTGTCTCCGGATGCAGCGACAAGTATGAGCCCATGATTTTCGGCATAGGCAAATGTGGACGAGTACTGCGCCAGTTCTGAGGCTGTTAGACCGCTCTCGGCTGTTCCCCATGACATAGAAACGACATTGGCGCTTGTATGGTTCACTACGTAGTTGACGGAATCGGTTATGAGGTAGGTTGATGATGCGGAAGGTGTCTCTATCAGCAGAATGCTTGCGTTTGGCGCCATCGCATGCGACCATTCCACATCGAGTGATGTCTCGAGTGCCCATCCTGAGTTTCTTCCTACCTTGCCGAATGGTGTAAGGATTGTGAGGCTGATGGATGGAAGGCTAAACTGGGAATCGAATACATTCACATCGTTCTGTATGGACGGGCTCCCATATGCATCTATAATCGCAATCGTCTCTCTGTTCCCGCGGTATTTTGCACTGTAGTTGTAGGCGAAGAATATCTGTCCTGGTGTATATGCAGGATATGATGAAGGCCCGGAAGACCCTGGGCCGCCCGGACCGCCACTCGGTCCTTTTCCGTTTCCCGAGGAAACACCTGTTATGAATGTGTGCATTATGGTTTCTCCGTTCATTGCGGTGTTCTGCTGGGTTGCAACCAGCGGTATTGCAGCCATCATTACAAAAATCAGCACTGTAAGTGCAGAGATCAATTTACGACCCATTATTTTCCCCGACCGTACATCTCAAAGGAAGTATTTAATTCATTTTTAAGCCGAGTTTGTATTACGGAACGAAGCAATTATGCTGCTACCAGTATCCATCGTTATTTCTGTGCCACAGAACAGTTAAAACCACAGTGGACCGTTATATTCTGCCGTATTGTTCAGATCTGATGGCATCCACAGCATCTGGCCTTCAACCCAAGCGACCTGTTATGCATGATGCGTAATGAATGCCGGCAAACTGGACGAAGAATGGATATTTGCGAACAATATTGACTGCCCTTCCAGGGATTAGTTGCGCAACTCTCTTTCAATCTTCCCCACTTGAAAAGACCCGCCGAAGCTGCCCTGTCCGAAATTAACGCATACCGATATCTGCCATGGATTTGATCCGGCAGCAGTCAGGCAAAACAAACTGTCTCCCGATCAATAATCGATTCTTCTGCTGACTTTTCTCGTTGCATTTGAGACATGCTGTGCCTGATATCCGGCGGATATCCGTTCGAGCAAATGATCGTTGCTCTGGATTTTTCATCCTGTCTTCGGCCGGAGGGAGATTAAATCATTGCTCAGCCCGGCGGCTTCAATCCACATTTCCATGTTTCCAAATAAATTCAATGCGGATCTCAAACTATTAAAACAAAGAGCGGTCTTGGAATTGTCCGCCGCGCATTAAAACAGGACCAGTACTGAAGTGATTTAAATGGAAAGCGCATTGCATTTTGACAATGCCGGTGCAGGCAGCAATACCCATTTCATAAGAATGCTTCTGGGCTACAGGATATCCAGGAGTTTCGCATTCGGTTATGTGAGTTTCGTCCTTCCGCTTTATCTGCGCTTCATCGGAATGTCATACATCGACATCGGCATTTACGCTCTCGTTGCGACTATTGCCAGCGCAGCGCTGTCCACAGTGAGCGGTTTCCTCGGGGACTTCTACGGAAGACGGAGGATGCTCATACTGCTGTCCCTGCTCTTCCCTGCAATGATGCTACTGCTGCTCACGCTGCGCAGCATACCGGATATTTTCATAACTTCACTCCTTGGAGTCAGTTTTACAGGCGGGATAGGCGGCGGTTCGGGCGGCGGTCCCATTGCACCGCTCCAGACATCACTTCTTGCGGATCTCACAACCGATGAAAGCAGGACACGATCCTTTGGCCTTCTCATGTCCGGTGCCGTGTTTGCGGCGCTTGCGGGATCGTTGTTCTCAACGGCGGTCTCCGCATTTACATTCCGCCAGGAGTACTTCAGAATACTCTTTCTTACCGGTCTCGTCTTCTCTATAACAAGCTTCCTGTTCATTTTTCTTATGAAGTTCAGCGATAAACCGGCAGAGAAGGGATCGGCTGTTGTTCCTGTTAAATCTGCTCATGGCATAGGGCGCATCGCACTGTCCGGTCTGTTTGGAAGTGTAGGGCTGGGACTGATAATGCCTTTCATCCCGATATGGTTCAGCGACATAATGCATGCCACCGACGGGCAGATATCTGTCATCTACTCGCTCTCCTATCTTGGCACGGCTCTCGCGGTTCTCCTTGCGACGCGCGTGGAGGGCTCTGTCGGAAGAATAAGGGGCATAACGTTTTTCCGCGGACTGAGTTCCGTTCTGCTCATTGCCATACCGTTTTCCGGCTCGATTGCGGCAGCCGCGGCACTGTTTGTTGTGCGTACAGGTCTCTACAGCATGACCATACCGCTCAGGCAGAGCTTTTCGATGCAGCTTTTTCATCCTTCGGAGAGGGCGAGAGGCGCAGGAATCACAGGCATTGCACGCCGGATACCGTTCGGCATCGCAGCGAGTCTCAGCGGCGTTCTTTTCGCAATAGGCATTTCCGCGCTTGCTTTTGCATCCGCCGGGCTGATATCAATCTTCGATCCTGTGCTCTATTACTTCTTTTTCAGGAGACAGGGATGACGGGGAAGACGGGCCGCAGGTGCACTCCGCAGCTGTTTCTGTCTGCCTGTACCTTCTCTCAGTATTGCACTTCTGAAGTGCTTACGCTCCCGTTCACAGCATTATGTTTGAATCTCTTCCGACAATCATCCTGGAAGCCTTCTTGATGCCGTCGTTCCTTGTTATAGTGCAGGACGCGCCGATTATGCTCTCGTAGAGGCGAACGCTGTCCTTGCCATCGATCCTGCAATCGTCCATGACGATGGAGTCCTCTATCTCAACGCCTTCGATAATGCAGTTGTTTCCAATGCTTGTATTGGGTCCGATTATCGAAGAGACTATCCTCGTGTTGGCGCCGATATGGCAGGGACCCTTGACAACAGATTTATCGTCAACCGATGAGCCTTTCATAATTCTGACGCGGCCGATGAGGTTCTGCGCGTGTGTATCACTGTCTACCTGTCTCTGTATGTCGTCGAGGACCAGCCGGTTCGCGTCAAGTATCTCCTCCATTGTTCCCGTATCCTTCCACCACCCCTTTATTTCATGATACCCGACGGGATGCCCGCCGTCTATAAGAGCCTGCAGCGCCTCGGTAATTTCCAGCTCTCCTCTCTTCGAAGGTTTCAATGTCCGTATCATGTCGAATATGGACTTTCTGAAAAAATAGACCCCGACTAGCGCCAGATCCGATTTCGGATTTTTTGGTTTCTCAACAAGTCTGGCAATTCTTCCATTTTCGATTTCAGCAACTCCATAGCTCTCCGGCCTCGCGACACGGCACAGGGCGACAAGCGCATCAAAATGCCCGCCGTCGAACGATTCCCTCAGCTTCGCGATTCCGCTGTGCAGTATGTTATCGCCAAGATACACGACGAACGGCTCGTTCCCGACGAAACGCTCTGTCAGGCCGACTGCATGCGCAATGCCCAGCGGTTCCGGCTGATATGTGTATGTGATGGAGATGTTCCACTGTGAGCCGTCACCGTAATGGCGCTTCACGGCATCCGCGCCAACGCTCCCCACTATTATGTTTATCTCGCTTATTCCGGCCGCAACCATGTCTTCAAGCGCATACTGGCTCACAGGTTTTCCTGCGACCGGCAGCAACTGCTTGACCTCGGTGTGCGTAATTGGCCTGAGACGGGTTCCGCTTCCGCCATGCAGAAGAACGCCTTTCATCGACCGAGGAACACCAATGTTCTAAAAAAACACTTCTAGGTCCGTCATTTCCATATTTACCGGCGGCCACCCGGCGAAATGAGTTCCTTCAGAGCATCAGCAGTCCGTGTGTATTTCAGGCCGAAGGCAAGAGATTTTTCCAGGGAAAGAGAGGTATCGCGCGGTCTCCTCGCCTTCCATTGCTTCATCTCTTCAGACGAAATGGGTTTCACCAGATCGCCGTCGAAACCTGCTGTTTCTGCCACCTCGCGCGCAAATTCGTACCTGCTCAGACGGTCAGGGCCGCCGATATGGAATATGCCGCTGGCATCTCTTTCAAATAATCTATCAGCCGCATTTGCGAGATCAGGCAGGTAAGTGGAAGTAACAAACTGATCGTTGACGGCATTTACTTCTTTACCCTCCTTCAGCCGTTCATAGACGAAACGGAAAAACTGTTTCTTTGTGCTGCCCTGCCCCCTGCCGAACGGGGTTGAAATTCTGGCGATGATAGAATCGCTGTCTTCCAGCGCCCTCTGCTCGCCGGCGAGTTTTGTAATGCCGTAGACATTGACTGGATTCGTTCTGTCATTCTCGCTGTAATTTCCCTTTGTGCCGTCGAAGACGTAGTCCGTCGAGATGTGCAAAAATTTGAATTTGAATGTTTTTTTCAGTGCCATGATGTTCTTTACGGTTTCCTCGTTGAGCAGGGCTGCCAGGCCGGGATTCGTTTCTGCCATGTCGACATCGGCCAGTCCGACCGAGTTGATTATAAAACCCGGCCGGAGGTCATCGAGCACCTTCCTGATGTCCTTCGTGTCTGTTGCGTCGCATCTGATAAATCCTTCTCTGCCTGAAAAACTCGTGCCCGGACAGGAAAAATGACCGACCAGTTCGCTGCCGACAAATCCGCTTCCCCCGAGGACCAGGTAGTCCGAAGACATGCTTTTTCACTTATGTGGGGGAGAGTTCCAGTCCCAGGTCCTGCCGGCACGCGGGTCATGCACATTTCCGTTAATCGATTTCGGCAATATTGCAGGGTCATTCCATGCCCTGCGGAGCTCATCGGGCCTTTCCCTGTCGTAGAGCCTCGTAACGTAATAGACGGTCTCCGCCGGAACAGGGCTTACGCATTTCGTTCCGTGCCAGTACTTTCCGTTTATCTTCACTGCCTGGAGTCTTTCGCCGCTCGCCACTATTTCCACGAGCTCTCCCATATTCTTTTCCTCAACGTCGTTGTAGGCGCATATTTTGAGCGCTCCCTTCAGCACAACGAAAATGTCATACTGCCCTCTCGTATGCCTGTGCCATGCCCTGATCATTCCAGGATAGGAAATGGACAGGTTCGACTGGACAGGTCTTTCACCATGCAGAAAGTCGTTCCAGTCTTCCCTCATTATTTCGGTAAATGAGCCTCTTTCATCAGCGTTTTTCCTCAGGTCTATGACTTCAATACCATCTAACACGGCATCACGCATCCTTCACGGCACATATTTGAAACTGCCTTCTCCTGTGGACAGGATAATCAATCCCTGATAAATATCACTTAGTAGATAGGTGCCTCCGATGAAGCTGCTTGTTACAGGAGGTGCAGGCTTCATCGGCTCAAACCTCCTGCACTACTGGAGCCTGAAGTATCCCGGGGACAACATAGTGTGCCTTGACAAGCTCACATATGCCGGCCACATTGAATCCATCAGGCCGCTGATTGATCAGGGAAAGGTGGAATTCCGGAAGGGTGATATATGCAGCAGGGAGGACGTGGCTGCTGCGCTGAAGGATGCCGATGCGGTCATCCATCTGGCAGCGGAATCGCACGTGGACAGGTCAATTGACGCCCCGGACGATTTCATCAGGACAAACGTAAACGGGACGCTCACCATGCTGGAAGCGGCGAGGAAATTTGACGTCGGCAGATTCCATCACGTTTCCACAGATGAGGTGTTCGGCTCGCTGCCGCTCAACTCAGCAACCAAATTCACCGAGAAGACCTGCTACAACCCGCGGAGTCCCTACGCCGCAAGCAAAGCATCCTCAGACCATCTGGTCAGGGCATACGCCGAGACATTCGGCCTGAAGGCAACCATTTCAAATTGCGGAAACAACTTCGGTCCTTTCCAGCACCCGGAGAAGATAATTCCGCGTTTCATAACGATGCTTCTCGCCGGCAAAAAAGTGCCGGTTTACGGAGACGGCCTGAATGTCCGGGACTGGATACATGTCAGCGACCACTGTTCTGCCATTGACGCAATTGTCAGGAAGGGAAAGGAAGGCGGGACTTATCTGGTCTCCGGGAGGAATGAACTTTCGAATATAGAACTCACGAGGAAGCTGCTTTCGATTATGGGATACGGCGAAGACAGGATAGAGTACATCCGCGACAGGCCCGGACACGACAGGCGTTATGCGCTCGACGACACCAAACTCAGAAAGGAGCTGGGATGGAAACCCTCGCTTACCTTCGATCAGGCCCTCTCAGAAACAGTGAAGTGGTATGTGGGTAACAGCTGGTGGTGGAAACCACTCGGGGATGCGTATTCGTTCGTTTGACGCAGGTTCTGGACAGGCAAGGAATCAAACTGAACACTTTTTCCGAAGGCAAGTTATTTCAAATGAGATGTGTCTTCCGGGGATTATGTGGTGGCGCAAGTGAGCAGAAGGGTTCTGATAACGGGCATATCCGGATTTGTCGGACCGCATCTCGCAAAGTCATATCTCGATGAAGGGGACGAGGTCTTCGGTCTGGTCAGGCGACGTGCGGACGGAGACCTTAACCGCGGACTGTCAGAGGTGGGAATACAGAATGAGGTGAAGAAGGTCGAAGGAAACGTAGAGGACCTCACATCCCTCCTGATGGCGTTCGACAGGGCGGACCCGGACATCGTCTTCCATCTTGCTGCACAGAGCTTTGTACAGCGGTCCTTCATCAATCCGCTTGAGGCAGTCAATTCTAACGCGCTGGGCACTGCAAACGTGCTTGAGGCTATGAGGCTCAAAGGCGGAAACAGAGCAAGGCTCGTTTTTGCCGGCTCCAGCGAAGAATACGGTTTTGTCGCACTGTCCAGAAAACAGGTTGAGCAATTCGAAAAGAAGAACGGCAGGATTTTTCCACCTGTGGTAAACTATCCTGAACTCCCGATACGGGAAACGAACCCCCTCAGACCGATTTCGCCTTATGCCGTTACAAAAGTTTTTGGCGAATACATGACAATAGAATACGCGCAGAGTTATGGCCTGAGAAATGTTGTTTCCCGTGGCTTTAACCATGAAGGTGCAAGGCGCGGTTCATACTTTGTTACAGCGTCCATAGCGAAACAGGTTTCGTCCGTGATGGTCAAGGAGGCCAAATATCTCTCTATAGGCAATGTCGAGGCATTCAGGGACTGGTCGCATGTCAATGACATGGTCAGCGGTTACCGCCTCCTGGCTGAAAAGGGAGAGAAAGGGCAGGCATACAATATCGGTTCAGGACGCACCAATTCCGTACTGTCATATATGCTGCAAACATTCGTCGCTTCGGGTGCGAGCATCGACAGCATCGAGACAATGAACAGGCGCATCAGGGTAAAGGATCCTGCGGCACCGGTCAGACTGTCGATGTTCGGAAAGACATGGCAGGGGCTCGAGGTCGATAATCGCATCCTGAACGGCAAGCTCTCTTTCAGAATCGAAGACAAGGGAATAACCGTCAATACCTCCAGGGGCAGTTACAATGCTGTTTTTGACGCGGAAAGATATCGCCCGACGGATGTTCCCATACTGCTGGCCGACACAACAAGGGCAAAGGATCTCGGATTTGAAACAAAGCACAGCCTCGGCGACATTGTGAAAGACCAGCTCAACTACTATGCCGACCCAAATCATCGCAGGAGGTAGCTCCTTTCAGGCGGGAGGAAGGAAATGCCCTGGCAGCAGTTCCGTACGTCTCGTATGATGCCGGAGAACCGGATGCAAAGGAGATGTCTGAAAACATGCAGGATGCCCTGAAGGCAAGTCAGCCGGTGCAAAGATGCGACTGGTGTCTTGCAGACCCTCTCTATATGCTGTACCATGACACGGAATGGGGCGTGCAGCTGCATGACGACAGAAAGCAGTTTGAGTTTTTGACGCTCGAAGGCTTCCAGGCAGGCCTCAGCTGGCTTACCATACTCAGGAAGAGGGAGAATTTCAGGAGGGCATTCCACCACTTTGATCCTGGGACAGTGAGCAGGTACCGGGAAAGGGACGTCAGCAGGCTGATGAATGACAGCGGCATCGTGAGAAATCGGAGCAAGATAGCCGCCGCGGTTGGAAACGCATCAGCATTTTTGCGCATACAGAGGGAGTTCGGCAGTTTTGACCGCTATATTTGGTCATTTGTCGGCGGAAGACAGAAACGCAACGGATGGCGCAAACTTTCGGAAGTGCCCTCTTATTCAGTCGAATCGGAGGCCTTGAGCTCAGACCTATACAGAAGGGGATTCAGGTTTGTCGGACCCACTGTTTGCTATGCCCACATGCAGGCCACGGGCATGGTCAACGATCATCTGAGGAGCTGTTTCCGCTACAGTGAGTGTGTTTGAGCGAGCAGTGCAGACAGCACGGTCCGGCGGTTTTCCGTCGGCAGTTTCGATTATAACCGCGTTATGGAAATCCGGAAGTTATTCTGGCTGCAAAATTACTGAGCGAATGTCTGCGGATGTTCGCATATCAGGGCGTTTGCGGCAGTCCCATTTCTGGCTTCAAAATCAAAGACCGGAATGTTGAGTAAGCTTTTTTAAATGGGTCGAAAATACAGAATACTATGACATCAGGCAATTTCCAGAGTGATCCGGAATTTTCAAAATTTACGGTTATGCCGGAGAAGGTACAGAAGAAGGTGCAGCAGGTTCTGCAGCCCGGAGAAATGATAGAATTCTCCCTGAGAGGCATAGGCGCATCGCATGTGCAGGGAGGAAACGTAGCCGGCGGATTCAGGAATCCCGCCAGGGGAGACGAAGGCGATCAGGTAGGCCATCCCTGGTTTCTTGTCACGAACAGGAGACTTATGCTCGCATCGACAGGGCTGATGTCTTTCGAGAGCAGGACATTCACATGGGATCAGCTGAATTCGGTCGAGTTGCAGCAGGGCGTCATAGATGACCATGTCATCATCAACGGCATGTCGGCAGTGGAGAACTGGACCTTCTGGAAGAAACTTAGACCGCTGACCATCCAGGCAATTCAGCTGGCGCAGAAAAATATAGACGAGTCGCGGAACAGGGGACAGGCTGTGGCCGCCGCGCCCGTTTCTGATCCTGTGGCTGAGCTGAAGATGAGATTTGTCCGCGGTGAAATTACAGAAGAGCAGTACAACAAGATGCTCAGCATCCTGAAGACAAGTTAGGAATCGCGGGGTAGCCGTGCACAGGTGCCGTCTGCCGACGCTGTACGGCATTTCGGGCAGTGCCACAGCAATTTTGGATTGGGAATGTATTTCCTTTCCTGCAAAATCGGACGCAAGACTGCCCTGATTTGTGCAGCAGTATATATTGGCAGAATCCTTTACCGCTCTGCTTTCACTTTAGTGGTGTTCCGTTGAAATACGACACAGTGATAATAGGCGGAGGGGCCTGGGGCTGCAGTACAGCATTCCATCTTTCCAGAAACCCGGACGAAGGCGGGAAGATAGCCATCATTGAAAGGGGTTATATTCCGTACGGCCAGAGCGGTCACACGAGCGCTATAATCAGGCAGTTTTATGCCAATGCGTCAACGGCGAGACTTGCAAGGCTCAGTCTGCGTTTTTTCAAAAACTTCAGGAAACATACGGGCAGTGATCCCTTTTTTACCAGAACCGGAATGCTTGTAATATCGGATGATAAGGATGAGATTGGCAGGACAGTCGGTGTTCTCGGAAGAGAGCATATCCGGTGCAGCGTGATAGACAGGGACGAAGCGCTTCGCCTCGAACCAGGCATGTTTATCGGTGAGGATGAGACGATAGCCTATGAGCCCGGGGCAGGATTTGCGAATCCGGCCGCCGTCACAACGGGGTTCGCACGTGCCGCTGAACTGAACGGCGTCAGCATATTTCAGGGTCTGAATGTGAATGAAATCAGGCGTAATGCTGGCGGCTGGTCGGTGACCACGACCAGCGGTGTTTTCGAAACTCGGAAACTGGTCATTGTCGCAGGAACCAACACGCCGAGGCTCGCATCCATGGCAGGTCTCAGGCTTCCTGTCTACATGCTCTCCTTCCCTGTCTGTTATTTCATCAGGCCCAAGGGATTCAAATCCTCCAGGAGGGTGATTTTTGACGGTGTCAACAACTTTTATTCCAGGCCGGAAGGCAGTGACCAGATACTGCTCGGCGCAATGCATTCGGAGATGAGTTACGGTGATGCCTCGGCATTCTCGCTTCCGGAAAGCATGCACTGGTCAAGATGCGATCCGGACTTCACCGCACGTGTGGGTTTTGATATTGCATCGGCATATGCGTCAGGCATTCTATCCCGTTTTCCGGCTATGAAGAATGCCGTTGTGTGCCGGGACTTTATGCCCTATATCGACATCACTCCCGACTGGGAACCCATTCTGGACAGCGCCGCGTCTTCCGGTTATGATAACCTGTTTATAGGCTGCGGCTCCAGCGGACATGGCTTCAAGCTTTCACCCATGGTAGGAAAAATTATGTCCGAGTTTGTAGTCGACGGACGATCTCGCAGCATCGACGCTTCCGCCTACTCGATTTCACGATTCGAGTCAGGGAGCGCGTTCCCTTGAGAATTCAGGGCTCACTGGAGGCCGCTGCCGATCCTGGCGCTTTGATGGCAGCGATTGCTGACATGAGAAGCATATTGCCATGCCTCGCCGGAGTTGTGAAGGTCCATGCGGTGTCGCAAGACAGGCTGATGTGCAGGATCAGGATAAAGGAAGGGATGGTGAAGGGAACATTTGAAGTCGATGCGCGTATGGAAGCCGCGGGAAATACAATCATCCTGTTCTTCAAAATGAACGGCACCCTCGGCACTGCATCAGGAAGCATAACCGCGGTGCTGTCGCAGGCCGGATCCTCCACATTGGTTGAGTATCGGGGGGATGCTGACATCAAGGGTCTTGCCGCCGCAATAGCCGGTGATGCAGTTGACGATGCAATCGGTAAGTTTGTCAGGACCGTCATGGACTGCCTTCTGTCAGGAAGGCAAGCCAGTATTTGACTTACTGCCTCGGAGGCTGCACTTTGTCCTCACAGGCATGAAACGATTTCATATCCGGTGTTACGGCCGTCTCTTCAAGGCACCGTAATTTATACCACAGCATCGTTTTTCCGTGTGTGCATGTGACTGCGAACGCGAGGGCAAGAGGAAGCGTATCGGAACTGTTCAGATGGTGGTCGGATTACACGGATGGCATTGTAGACGAAGGCGGTTTCGCCTCAGTGACCAGGAAGATCATTTCACGTGACGGTTCGGCCATTCTGATGGAGGATTATTTTTCAAAGCCTCTGAAATTTGTCGACAGGATTGCCGTCACGCTCAAACCACCTTCCGTCATAGAATTCAGAGGCGAGAGCAGGATATGGAAGACACACGGTGTATACACATTCACTCAGAACACTGAATTTGTCGAGGCAGTCTCCGAGACAGATCTTTCACCGGTTGGTATATGGAAACTGATATTTTCCCTGCCGTTTGTACGAGGCAGAATTGAAAGGGGATTCAGGGAAGATCTCGAGGGCCATCTGAAGGAGTTTGAAAAGGACGCGGGTCTGGAACGGTGAGTCTGCACTGCATGCAGTGCCGGTAATGAAGCAATAAAGCCTGCAACCGATGTTTTAGGTCACTATGTGCAGCGCGATCAGTTCTGGCTCAGCGGAATTCTTCTTCTGTTGAGCTGAACGAGCGTCATCCTGAAGGTGTTGTTGGAATCGAAATCCATGGTGACCGGGTTCTGGCCGTTCCTGAAGAGCAACGTTAAGGTGCGTGAAGCCGGATTTTTGAGATCGACCTTCACCCCTTCAATGTCGCTGTAGTTGAATACTTCGAACTTGCCGTTGTCCGTAACCCTGAAACTCCGCGAATAGAACTGTATGCTGCCTGTCAGCCTTCTTGTTAGGGGCGAAAGAACAAGTATTGCGGCTATGAAAATAATGTATGAATATGTGGGTAGCACAATCAGGAAGCCCAGAACGATGAATATGACCAGCGGTATGAATGAAACTATGCTTGGCAGCCACTGGACCATACCGTGCCTTGTGTGTATTACAATGACCCTGGATGTTCCGCTGCCTGTATTGTAGCTGTTCTGTGCCGGCATCTGGCTCATGGCCGGCATTTGCGCGGTCGGGGGTGCCGTATATACCGGGCTCTTCTGTGTTGTGAACTGGTTGTCGGCAAGATAGTAGCCGCATTTGTAGCAGACTGTCGTCCCGCTTTTGTTTTTGTACCCGCAGTTCGGGCAGACAACCTTTGCCATAACGCTACATCTGTCACATTTGATATAAAGATCGTTTTTTTGGACTGCAGGGATGCGTTCTTCGGCACTCTATTGGGCAAATGCCTCAGACTCTGCCTTGTGCCAGTCCTTAAGCACGCACTCCACTGATATTCTTATGCCCCTCTCCATTGTGCTGATGCTCATAGAGGGGCAATTGTCTGTCTTAAGTGCCGTAGCAAGCGATTCGTCGCAGGGAAGATGTATGAAACCGCCGGCCATCCCTCTCTTTACCGCCTCCCTGACGATGATGAACATTGCATGATTACACAAAAATGAACCTGCCGAGAGACTTAGAGACGCAGGTATGCCTCTTCCGTTGAGTACTTCGACTATCCTCTCCGGATTTATGTTTGCAAATATACCGTCCGGCGCTCCGTCATCTATTCTTGCCGCACCATTCAATTTTCTGTTTCTGCCTCCGGACCTGACAGGCATGTAGTTGATGGCCACCTTCTCAACGCTCAATTTTGACCTGCCGGCCGCCAGACCGAGACCCAGGGCAAGCGAGGGGCTGTGCCTGTCGAACTCTGCAATTATCTCGTCTTCCACCATGGCATGGTCCACGGGAAGGACATGGCCACTCACTTTTGCTCCTCCTATCGTCAGGCCATCCAGTTTCATCGCGATCGTCTTTGAGGGGTTTTCCCTGTAAACGTCAAACGGTTCGAAGCCGAAGATCACGGCTGTCTTTTTGCCCATGACCGCATATGTGCGACGCTGTTATTTTAGCATTGATGGTAAAAGGCAATGTTTGAAACACAGGTGGTAAATCGCTTTTGCGCTGTACAGCCACAGGGTTTCGCAATTAAATTAAGTACCTTCACAATCTTCCTAATCCGGGAAAGGCAATCATATGGGAAGTTGCGATTTGTCAGAAGGCACAGGTTCTGTGTTTCGTCGATATGTTCCGAATGGCAATTCATTAACAGCGGCGAAGTTGGTTCAGTGACCGAGATCAGGGATATCGAGCCGTTGAGCAGAGGCATACTTTATCAGTATGCATACTTTGCAACACTGACGCTGGCCGGTGCCGCATTCTACATTTATGTGATACATGTTTTCCCTTCGAGCATCGTCGGTTCAGTTGCTCTCCTCATAGCAATCCTCTCCCTGTTCCCGATGTTATTTTCGTTCGGCCTTCAGTACGGCTGGCAGCACTTCACTTCATATGAGATTGGCTCCGGCACCATGAGCAATATCAGGACACTATTCCGCAGGGCTGTCAGGGCTGGACTCTTACTTTCAGCCCTGTCGGTGCTGGCGTTATTCATACTGGCGAGGCCAATCACCTTCCTCTTCTTCCACTCGTATTCCTATCTTCCACTTGTTTATCTTTTGGCTCTGGACATACCATCCTCAATCATGATTTCATTTCTGAACAGCATAATGCTCGGACTGCAGAATTTCAGAATGGCAGGCATAATCGGCATGACTTACGTTATGACGGTCTACGGAACCTCTATCGCTGTTCTCGATGCTACTCACCTGGTATACTCGATACCGATCGGATGGGGTGTAGGCTATTTCGTTGGGGCGCTTCTGTACTACTTCGATTTGAGACGCAGGATAAGAACTGAATCCGTTTCTGCAGCCGTGCCGGAGGAAGGGATGAAACCCGTCATAACCTATTCCCTGCCGCTGTACGTTACCGGCATCCTGAGCTACGGCGCGGTCTATTTCGACAGGCTCACTGTTGCACTGCTGAAGGACCTCAGCTCCATTGGCGTGTACAATCTCGCGCTGCTGATATCTTCTGGTACATCGATATTAAGCTCCCCGATAGGCAGCGTGATATTCTCGAAATTTTCTGAATTTCATGCAAAGAGGGATAGCGAGATGATCAGGGAAGGGGTGAGGATTGCCACGAACGCCGCCTCCATCCTCTATGTACCTGCGGCGCTCGGCATGGCCGCAATATCTGTTCCCGTGATAACGCTGTTTGCCGGCACGGGTTATCTCGCAGGTGCCTTTCCCCTGTCAATCATACTTGTAGTCAACGCATTATTTGTTTTCGGCGGCCCGCTTGGCAATGCGATGCAGGGAACGCGAAGAACCTTTGTCTTCATCCTGGCAACCGCTGTCGCACTGCTCTCCAACATTGTCCTCTCATTCACTCTTATACCTTCCCTGTCACTTGTAGGCGCGGCAATCGCATATTCATCGACTACCGTTTTCAGTACGCTCGTAATACTTGTTTTTGCAAGAAACGCGCGCCTTGTCAGGCTCGACAGAAGATTTCTGCCGAGACTTTGGTTCTCTGCTGTGTCAATGGCACTGATTGTCTACGGTATCGAACTGCTGCTGCACTTCCGCCTCCTGTTCCTGCCTGTTTATATTATTGCGGGAATACTGTCATTCATTGCCCTACTGCACTTGACTTCGGCTCTTTCCGAAGAGGACAGGAAATTCCTGTCCTCCTTTGTTCCAGGCAGATTCAGAAGGATCCGCAAACTGATAATGGCTCTATGATTTCGGCGCAGCGGGCCGGGAAACGTCGACCGTCCCCTCCGGAATCGCCAATTCGGGACAGCTCGAAAATTACTTAATGCCTTCCCTGCTTTTTGTCGCTATGACAAAGAGAAAGAAGCCTGTCCCCCATCTATCATATGACCGTTTCACCCAATATTTCCGCTATGGCGCCGTGGATGTGGTTGGGGATAATTCCGTTGTTTACACCGCAGACATAAACGGGCAGTTCAACATCTGGGCACAGTCATATTCCGGAAATGCTGTTCCGGGCTATCAGAGGATGCTCACCGCATTCCACGACAGAACAGTCAGGGAATTTGCCGCTTCGCCTGACGGGAAACTGATATATTTTATGGCCGACAGAGATGGAAATGAACAGTTCCAGCTCTACAGCATAGCAAGCTCCGGAGGGGAACCCGTTCCCATTACTTCCGACGAATCGGTGAGGCACGAACTCAACAAAGGCTCGATACATCCGCAGGGAAATCTGATGGCATACTGCGACAACGGCCGCTCAAACAAGGACTTTGATCTTGTTATAAGGAACATCAGGAACGGAAAAGAAAAGAGACCGCTTGAGGAAGGCGTGGTATGGTCTTACCCTTTATGGGATAAGAGCGGTGTCCGTCTCACAGCAATCCAGATCAACAGCAATACCGATATGCACAGCTTCATCTATGACACCAAAAGGTCAAAGGCCTTTGAAATACTCCGTCACGTGGAAGAGGGCATTGTCGAGGCTATTGGTTGGACCGATGGTGGCAGTGTTCTTGTTGTCTAAGATTGAGTGTTTCAATGATTATTTTCGGCATGTGAGTTTCTAATGTCCTCTCCGCACCACATGATACTTTGAGTTCAAATCATTCCACGTCGATTTTGATAATTTCAGGCCCGGGAAAATTCAAAGAATCAACTTTTGTCGTCAAAATATTGTTTTCTCCCTGAGACGAATACGCCATCTGAAGTATATTTCCTGAAGCGGGCATATGGCCGCTTGCAAGATTCTCTTCGCCTATGGATAGGTTGAACGCATCAACACTGGCATTGTTCAATTTTGTATTTTCAGAGAGTATCTTATAAATAAGGGGGAGAGCTTCAAAAAATAGATCGCGGCACCAAATTTCTTCCACCACCAGAGCGCGGAATCGCCCTAACCCGCACCGATATCTAGAACGACATCGCCCTTAATCGGGTAAAAAATCTTCGTAGCCGCATATCGCCACAAAAAAAATTTCGAAGAGAGACTGCGGAGGCGTTTCGTCGCAGAACATGATTCCGAGTATTTCCGCTTCCCGGATACCCAGAGCATTCCATTCTCGGTATTTGTTCTTTCTATATGTTCTGGAAAGTGCGTCCATGAAGAACGAATGGCATATTCCGGCTTTTTTAAGCATTTGAAGTTCATTAAGTTTCCATTCGATCTTCATTTTATTCCTGCAATGGTTTCTATTTCCAGAATGCGGCAGATTATATGATGAAGGGTAGATACTTCTTTCTGCATGGGGGTTGTGGGATTTGAACCCACATCAGCGGGTACCTCCACTTCAGGCAGCTCATCGCTCCAGTATTTCATCATCCTTCCGTCAGTTAAAGGAACAATTCATCCGCTGCCAGGAGGTATCAGGTGTTTGACTTCACTGGAGCCCGCAAGGATACCGGACTACCCCAAACCCCCTGGTAATGAAATTGAACTAAGGTGTTTATCGTTTCCTCATCTTCTGGGCTCTCTTCCTTCTCCTCATCCTCTTCTTTCGCCACTTCCAGCGCATCTTGCCTCGCTTCTTCCATACGCGTGAACTTCTCTTCATGCAGTAACCCTGAGTGTGGTTGCTGACGAAACTCTCAATGTTTATAAATTGTTGCTTGGTCTGAAGGTGATATTCCACATCGCAATAAAACACTCTGTGGCTCCTTCACATTCTATTCCTTCCTCTTCACAACAAATTCCCAGTAAATAAACGCATGAACAAGTGCAATCGGTTTCATCAGTTCCTCCACATAGGCGAAAGGCATCTTTATCATTGTTCGCTTTTCACCCGCCCTCTTCCTCAACCTCCCGTTCTTGATCATCACAACGGCTGCTCCCACCAGATACCTGTACCTGTGCTTCACGAGTGCTCGGTAACCCTTCACGGTGCCCTTGTTGTGATATACCCATGCATCTCTGACGAATAATCCCCTGTATCCTGCATCAACCGCCCGCATTTCCAGGTCATAGTCCGGCGCACCTCCCCTGAAAACAATCCGCCGGTCAAACCTGAGGTGTTTCAGGAGAGAAGTTTTCCATGCCGTATTTCCAAGCGGCATGTAGACAACGTCCTGTTCAACGTCTCCTTCGTATATCCTTCTCTCGAGTTCATTGTAATAGCGTTCTATGCTGTTCCTGGGTTCCCCTGGAGGTCTGGTCGGTCCGCCGGTAAAGTCTGCCTTTCCCTCAACGATCGGCTTTGAGATTGTTGCTAGCCATTCCCGCGGAGCAACCTCGTCCGAATCAAGGAACGCAACAATGTCTGTTGTAATGTGATCGATGGAGGCGTTCTTGGTCGTTATGTGCGAACCGGGAAGTATTGCAATGTTCAATGGAAGATCGGAAAAATCATTTCTTATCTTTTCGATATATTCTGAGGGAGAGCCTCCGTCAGCAATCAGAACGAGTTCAGGTTTCAACGACTGTTCACGCATTGAGTTCAACGTGTCAAAGAGCTTCGGATCATTCAGCACTGCTATGTCTACGCCGATCGTCATTTTGCGCCCGGTATTTGCGTTTTCTTCTTCCGCCAACGGAGATCAGGCAATTCACACATTTGCTATATTGGTATCGATTGCCTTTCAAAGCGAGATTCAGGCGAAGACGATTCAACGAGGCTACAGGTCGAGTCAGCAGAGGTGAACCCAAACTCATTTTCGGCGGCTCCTTGGATTCAGACGAAACGCAGATGCGGTGCAAAGTTATTTTAGAGGGCTTGAATTGCAAGTGATCGATAGTTTGAAGGTATTGATAACAGGCCACAAAGGCTTCATAGGTTCGCACCTCTTCACTGAACTCTCTAAATCCTACACAGTTGCAGGCTATGATATTGGTGACAAACTTCCGGAAGAGCCTTTCGATTACGTCATACATCTTGCTGCCCGGGGCCTCATACGTAAATCTGTGGAAAGGCCGCACGAATATTTCGAGGACGATCTTTCGCTTACGCTGAAATTCCTCGAGCTTTCCAGGAAATGGGATTCTGTTTTCATGTTCCCGTCTTCGGGTTCAGCTTCAAATCCTTCAAATCCCTATTCTCTTTCGAAGAAACAGTCAGTCGAATGGATTAATCTCTACCGCAAGCTGTATTCATTGAAAGCCTTCGATCTTACATTTTTCAATATTTATGGCTCCGGAAGCCGTAAGGGCGGAGTGTACCTGTTTTCGAAAATGGCGCTGCAGGGCGGACCAATAGTCGTGCTTGGCGATGGCCAGGACGTAAGAGATTTTGTTTACGTGACGGATGTTGTAAAGTTCCTTTCTTCTTCTGTTGCAGGCAGGTTCAAACCTGGTAGCTATGAAGTTGGAACTGGCGTGGGGACAAGCATTCTTGAGCTTGCGGAACTGATTCGCGAAGAAGTTGGTGATGGCAGCCTGGAGATACAGCTGCAGCCGGATGTTATAGAGACAGCCAGGAAGCTGGTTGCAAAGAATCCGGCATTGACTGAATTCATAGACATTAAGCAGGGCATCAGACTTGTAATAGATTTCATTAAGAACGAGCAGAACGCACACGGTAGATGAATTGGTTTGCTTTGCAGTCGGATGGTATAACTTTGGGGTGTAGCGTATTCACATAAATTAGAGGCGTTTGTAGGGTGACAGCAAACAGGACATTTAGCGGGCACGGGCCCTGGCTAAGCGGCGCTTATGCTGTTCCTTTTATTAAGAACCGGCTGTTTTAAGAAAACTGATGCCTGAACTGACACATTGCGGAGAGGATTTTGATAAATATGATTTCCGCGATTGGCAAATGACCGTATCAATATGATGAGGTCGCTAAAAATGCGCTATGGCAATAATGAACAACCAGTTATCTCAGTGATTGTTGTATCCTATCATACCCGGAAGGAATTTCTCCTGAACGCGATAAAATCTCTCAATTTTCAGACACTCAGCAGGCATTTGTTCGAAATTATTGTGGTAAAGGACTATGCAGATCAGGAAATTGAAGAGATGGCAAAGGAATCAAAACTCTTCAGTATTATTCTTGGTGACGAAGAATTTCAGAATGTGGGCATGAAATTTTCTGAAGGAATTAAAGTTGCAAGAGGAACTGTGGTCACCTTTCTTGAGGATGACGATTACTATGACAAGGAGCGATTGGAAAAGATATACGTAGCCTTCGAAAAACATCCCGATGCGGGATTGTATCTGAATGGGCATTATTTTGTGTATGAGGAAAACAGCAAGGTTTCAGGCGACTCAGGATACTCCTCTGGAGTAAGCACTTTCGAAAGTACAACCGAACTGCACAGCAGAGTGTATGAGCATATCAATGTTCTGATGGCAGATGCCAACTCAAGCTCGATTGCCGTTCGCAGGAATTTACTGCTCCCGTATCTTACAGAGTTGTCAATGAATAATAACACACCTGACTGGTTCATTATTTTCTGTGCAGTCGACTCCATGCATTCTGTCATACTTGAGAAGAGGAAATTGACATTCGTTACCATCCATTCCGGAAGTTTAAGCAAAACAGCGGATGCAGGCTACCATTTTTTTATGTATGAGAGGAGCAAATTTTTTCTGAAAAGGTCAACTGACTTCAGGCTGATATCATCTATAATGAAATGTCGAGACTTGAGGGGAGCCGCACTCTGGGATATGCTCAGGTACCGCCAGTGGGGATATATATTCGACAGAAATCCCAGAAAGAAGGAGGTCACTGAGAATTTGGCAGAAACAGTCAGGTACCTGATTTCGCATGAGGCGCGTCCGGATAAATTGTTTAACGCCGCAAGTTTTACTCTATCGTCACTCGCTTATCTGTTTTTTCCCCGGCAGATCAGGTTTCTCTATTACCTCCAGTTTCAACACCTAAAAGCAAACAGCCCCAGGCACTCAGGTTCATGAGTTGTGTTATTTTGAACACCTTCACACTCTAAATTCTCTTCAGCCTTGATGCTCTTCTGTAAAAGTTGTACAAATAGCCTGAGTATTTACCAGTCAGGAAGACCAGCATTGAAAAAACAAGTCTTTTGCCAGCATCGTACGCCGAAAACCGGCCGAATTCCCGACTTCCACATAAAACATAGCGAAAAGCATCTTCTATTGTCGCCTTTGGCGCATCATCTCTCTGCTGAGAGCGGATCACCATCTTTTCTTCCAGTAACTTGCAACGGATTCTGCTTTCCAGCACTGTTCCCCTGACCATTCGCAGTATCAGCCGTGAGTAATGGTTGGGGTTTCCGAAGAGTGTGCCTGTCAGTTCCCTTATCGTGTCAAGCGATTCCCCTGAAGAAAACATGTTTGATGTGCTTCTGTGAATTCTGTAACCGGTCAGTTTTTTCTCGCTGAAAAACATTTTCCCCTGAGATCTCAGGCCCGCATAATAAGCAAAATGATCCGTGCCGTCAATCAGTTGCGGCAGAAACGCTTTCACGTCTTCCATTATCTCACGCCTCACAGATACGCAGCTTAGATTGAAGAGCAACTCGTATTCTTTCAGCCTTACCTGAGGCCGAGGTTTTAGTTCTATCCTCCCGTCTGAACTAACCTTAAGGTACAATCCTTCCCTGACCTGAGAACTCAACTCCATACTCAACGCATTCGAATCATCGTCTATTGAATAGTAGCTGTTATGGCAGTAGACGATTTCAGGATCTTCATCAAAGTACCTTTCTATATACAACAGCTTGTCTTTTGAAAAGACATCGTCGTCATCCAGGAAACTTATTATACTTCCCTTTGACAGGTTGAGACCGGTTAATAGCTGCTCCCCTATTGAGACGTCGCCTGTAAGTCCTTGTATCACGTTATTTGCTGCCAGAAAGCTGTCGATTTCCTTGTTCGAAAAATTTTTGACGACGATTATTTCATATTTACTTCTGTCCGTACTCTGGTTCAAAACTGATTTTACGGCTGAAAGCAAGAAACGTTCTCTATTGTATGCGGTTATGATAACGGAAATCAAAGCGGTCTCCTCTTCTTTACTGCGGGTTCACTGTTTCAGATATTTCCATTTCAAATCATTTACCTGCTTATTAAGGATGCACCAGTCGGAATGCCGTTTCCCCTTCGGCTTCCATTATCGTCATTATGACTGCTAAAGAACAACTTGCCGAAGCGGGTACTGGCCGAATGCAAGAACTGCATTTGATTCCCGAAAAAGGGATAGCTTGTGTTCATATAATTAAAGGGTAACACACAATGTCAAACCACTTTTACAGGTGCTGGATGTCAGGGTAATATGCCAGGCCACTAGAAGGTATTCATGATGTTCGGCATCCGGTTCTCACTGTCATCTGTTCTTGATCCGAAGAGCTGCTTTCGGACTGAACAGATAAAGGATCGCTAATTTTGCTGCCCACAGCTCAGATTTTGGATCATGCAAAGTCTTGCTGGAAAGAAAATTGAACAGCAATTTAATCATTTCAACTCTGTTGCTTTTCTGCATTTCAATCAGCGCGATTATTTTTCCAACAGCTTCCTTTTGCCTGTAGAAGAATGCAAACTCACTTTTTCCCCGGGACGCCATCATCTCCAATATCATTTCCATATCAGGATTGGAGTGATAAGGCCTTCTCTGTCTCGATGTGCTTTTACTGTGGACACGATAGCTAGACAATGAAGCACTGTCAAAAAAAAGTGAATAGGGTGATATCAAAGATGCCGCCAGCAAAAAAGTATCGGAAAGAAAGGTCACACTTTCCAGATAGTTTCTGACGCTCGATAAGACATCCTTTCTTATGCACATGGTACTGATGTTCATGTCAGGGCCGATCAATGAATATTGAGAGATTTTCGAAAGTTTTTCTGAATCGCGGATCAAAAAATATTCAGCTCCTTTGAAGTTTGAGATATGTCTCTCTTCCGTGAGCCTGTGCAGCCTGTTCCCGGCGGTGTCTATATATTCGAACTGATGCTTGTAGAATCCGACATCAGGGAATTTAGAAAATGTATCGTAAACACGTTTCAATTTATCCTTCGAAAACAAATCATCATCATCAAGAAAGCATATCAGAGAACCCCTTGCATCATTTAAGCCAAGCTGCATCATTTCTCCGATTGAGCATTGAGGAAGACCGATCAGCCTGGCTCCATTGTTGACTGCGAATCTGTCGATCTCATCGTCGCTGAAGTTTCTTGCCACAAGAATTTCAAAAAAATCTCTGCTTAAGGTCTGTTCAGATACGGACTCAATCGCCCGCATGACAAATTCCATTCGGTTATACGCAGTGATTATTACTGTAATAAAGGGAGTAAACTCAGACCGCTTGGTATTCATCCTGAATGGGGAAATTGTGAATCTTATATTAATTGTGCTACTGCTTTTAGCGGGTTGGCATAGCGATACCGGGCATTTGTTTGTTACATGGTATAGATGTGGTGCTGTCCGTTGAGAATGTCTTATCTCGCTGCATTCTACATGCACTTCAGTGACTGGTATAGCATGGCTGCCAAAATAGCATTTGTTGTCAATCTGCTATTTGGATATGCCTATCGGCTTGAACTCAAAAACAACAATATGCAGGGCAGATTACGTAAATCAGCGGAAGGGAGCGTTCAATGCTGTTCCTAACAAAGCATCCGGATAAGTTATTTTGTCGCATATGAATTCAATCACCGCCAACTTAATTTATAAATATAATCCGCCACATCCCTTCGAAAATGACCGTCCGGGCAAATTTCAAAAAATCCAGATATGTACTATCGTCTGTGAGAAATCCGCTCAGAACAATCCGGAGTCTCAGCAAGTTTTCAGAAGACGGCTTTAGCGAATTGGACATTTGTTTCAAGGACGGTTCGCACTTCGAATCGCTGCCAATCGGCGCAGCCTGGATGATGATAAGCTATTATTACTGGTCCCACCGGAAAGAGTGTTATTCAAGGGACGACCTTTCAGCTCTGCACTCCGTAGGTGTGGAGATATATTCCAAACTTGAAGAAAAATGCAGGAAATGGGTGCCGGATCTGTGGAATTTGCAGGGAACACACGGCATTACATTCATGCTCGTACGTAAATTCAAACCTCACCTGATTGTGGAGACAGGAATCGCACATGGTTATTCCGCACGGATTATACTCGAGGCGCTGAGGCTTAATTCCGGCGGTAAGCTGATAAGTGTCGAAATCGCTGATGAAGTGGATGTTTGCGGTTCGAAGCTCGCTCCAGGCTGGCTTGTCCCGTATGAATTGAGGGACAACTGGAAGGTAATCACTGGAGATTCAATTAAAATGCTTGAGGAAATAAACGAAACACCGGACATATTCATACACGATTCCTGGCACGCCGAAGCGCATATGCTGAACGAATACCGTTGGGCTTCCAGGCATCTGAAACCCTCCGGTATCCTGATTTCTGACGACATCGACAGGAACATGGCATGGCGGAAATTCCACAAAGAGCAGCCGGATTTCAGGACTTATATAGAATCTGCAACGACAGGCGTGTCGCTAAAACGGAATTGACTTGACGGCATAGAGGTTCAGACTTGATTCCCTTTATGCAAATTCAGGGGGGGTATACGGGCAACAGACGCCTTCTACTGTGCCATCTCCGTTTCAGACAGGAAACAGAGTCCAGTCAAGACGAATCGGTATTCTGCTGTCCGCTATCGAATCGCGCGCTTATTCCTGGTAATTGCATTGCACATTGTCGCATGAAAACACTTTTATGTCACCATGTTCCCCGTAAACAGGGTTAAGGTGTCCTGTCCCGCATTTCGGGCAGAAATAAATAAAGTCGGAAGTCCTGTGCGACTTCAGCACATCCCATATTTTCTGCCTTGAAAGATACCTCGACATGTCGGTCAGCGTGACATACCCGACTATTTTGCCGCCGTCAGTGACTGTCGTTCTCTCCAGTCCGTTCTGGACGAGATACTCCGCAACCTTGCTTAGAGGAAGCGAAATCGGCACCGATGGCACCGGCCTTCTCATCACGGCTTTTACCGGCACCTCCTCGGGTTTCCTGTTCCTGAGAATGAAACGCTTGACTAGACTCCTTTCGCTGAGCAGGCCGCTCGGAATACCTTCGCTGTTTATCACAACGAGCCCGAAAATCTTGTTGTCCAGCATCTTCTTTACGGCTGCGAAAACAGATTCATCTTCCTCTATTGTTATCAGCTCTGTACTCATTATGTCTTTCAGTTTCAATTCAGTCACCGCTTCCGTTACGCGTCATACTGACATTCGTCACAGAACCCGAAATGCGAATTCCTCTTTATAACATATCTGACAGATTTTGCGCATCGGACCAATCTTGGGCTGTCCTCCTGCCAAAACGAAATATAAATAGTCCAATGAGTTGAATTGAGTACGTTCCTGAATTTCTCTCCCGGAAACAATCAGGAGCCTTGCAGGTGATTGATGTGGAAAAGCTCAGGAAACCGTTCTCAGGTGATGACAGCTTATCGAACAATGCCTTCAGGCCGGAGAATGATTTCGAATGCGAAGACGGATGCGGATGCAGATTCAAAGGGAAGGATGCATTCATCAGCCGCATCGAAGGAATGGATCATTATTTCTGCTGTTCCGATTGCGCTGACGGTTATCAGCGTCGCATCTCATCCGAAACAGAGAAAGTCATACGAGCGCATGTCCATGAAGGTTACACGGTAGCCGATATCGGATGCGGGAACGGCAACTACACCTCACTTTTGTCGGAGCTTGTGGGCACCGGCGGTATGGTTTATGCAACGGATTTGAATCCGGAAATGACAGGAAAGACACTGGCAAATCTCGGTGAGGCATCCAGGAAAAGAGTCAGGATGCACACATCTGCCGCGCATGACCTCAGTTTCATTGAATCGGGAACTGTCGATTTTGTGCTCTGCAACAATGTGCTCTGCTGCACGAACAGAAGGGATTTGGTGGTCCGTGAAATCGGTAGGATACTCAGGCCCGGAGGATCGGCATACATCAGGGTATCGCGAATTTCAGTTGAGGGCGTCAGTCAGATAACAGATGCTGAATGGGGTAAGCTGTTTACAACCTTCGCACACATTGAATGCGGATCCGATGTCGGGCTGCGCTGGGCGATACTCTCTGTGTAGTTGCCGCATCCTGTCGATTCTCTCACAATTTTTCCTGTCTCATTGAAGTGTGAGCATCCGATACCTGGAGCCTCTGTATGCTCACTGCCATGGATGTATTCGTTTCCGGTGAAACAGAATGGATGCTGGATTAACAGATATCAGTACGATGGCTGCAACGGATTTTTTACTTAAAAATAAACCATTGCAGAAACAGGAATTCATATCCGAAAACAGCTCGCTGTGCGGTTGCAGTGAGGATCGAGCTTGTTAACTGTGCACTGGCACTTGTTAAGGCGTCGGTCTCGCATGTCAGGATCTGTATATTGGCATCTTCAGCAGTGATTGCCAAATCCTGCGGAGCTCCGGCGGATGTCTCACTGACTGAAATTGAATTGAAATGTCAGTGCGGCAGGCCATTATAACGCCGAATAGCCGAGGGACAAATCTGCGGAAGTGATAAACTGACTGAAAGCAATATAAACCGTAACCCACTGAGGACGGGCCATGAAGGTCACTCATGTCCTTGGAGGCATCATCGCACTGATAGTTGTGGCAGCGGTCGTTTTCATCTTTGTTATGCCTTTGTTCGCAGCGCCTCATTTAGGATTTCCATCGACATCACAGGTGGACAGTGCCACTGGAGACAGCAACTACACCGCATCAAGCGTAATCAGCACCCCCGCCTCCAGTGCCGGCTCTCCTCCGGGCGGAGTGAAGGCGGAAAGCAGGTACTTCAATAACACGGCGGGCAGTCTGCAGTTCGGCATCATACAATTCAAGAGCACAAGTTTCTCAAACAAAGAATTTCTCAACCTCACCACGCTGTTCAGCCCTCTTCTCAAGATTTCCGGCGGGAGTATGCAGAACATGACATACAGGGGTGCGAGCATCGTGGTGCTCGACATTCTCGGCCATTCGGGCTTCGCGTACGGAAAGCTGGGCGACTACATCTTCGCGGTAATATACAGTCAGCATTCTTCGCTTGTGTCCAGCTACATATCGGCCTCAACTATGAAGTCGTTGATACAGTCCGAGGTAGATGCAATGACGAGCTGATCGGAGACGAGCTGCGGGCAGCAACGTTGAAAATGCACACTGATATTAAAATAGAAATGTAACTGCTTACAAGAGGGCGAAGACAATTTAGTCTGCATGATGCTGGAACATTCGGTAGCCGTGCAGTCGCTGCTGCATATACCGCAGGATTCCGGTTCGACATTGCCACATCCGAAGTTCTGTATGCTGAAACCAGCCGGGTGCTGTTTCTGGAGCGCACATTCATGTTCATCCGTTCATCAGACCTTGCCGCGCACCCGGTTCGTGGAAGATCGGCAATATTCATCAAACTGGCGGGAAACATAATCAGTTCTGCCACCGAATTTCTCACGCCGAAGCTGTCCCACGAACCCTTCTGGCTATTTTCCGCTACGGCAGCCCACTCAGGGAGTTTTGTGTTTTTGCTCCGCCGCTAAATTACGCCTTCAGTGATTTTTATGGCGTTTGTCGGGCAAACCGGAACGCAGGCCATGCAGTACACACAGTCTTTTTCGCGGACTGGATCGCACTTGTCTGTCCTGTACTTGTTCCACAGTTCCTTGTCGTCCGCAATCTTCCTGTCGTTTCCTGTCCCCATCTGGCCAAGATTCAGCGCCCATTCGTAAAGTGTCACAGGGCAGACGTCCATACAGGCTCCATCAGCAATGCATGTTTCCCAGTCAACCGCAACGGCTGTTCCATGTATGCCCAGTTTTGTCGGATACGGCTTGCCTTCGGCATCAAGTCTCTGAATTCCTTCTGCCCTTATCGAATGCTCGAAATGCTCACCCGTTACAGGGTAATTCTGCTCGTCGTTCAGAAAATTCTGATCAATCGGTTTGGGCTTATAGTCCAGAGTATCGAGTTCAACCATCCTGAAACACTCCTTACAGCGATATCTTCTGCATGTCGTATATAATTAATTAATCCCAAATATTCGGGACCATGCTTGAGAGGGTGAACGCGGTGATTGCGTGCAGAGCCTGAAAGGTCGGCACAAAAGGTTTATCGTGCACGTGATTTTCTTGTCGTATCAACACGGTTATGAAAATTGAGGCGGAGAAAGGTACGGCCGGCAGCCGGGGAAGAATCATAAAATCGCACTATCTGACCTTTGCTGCCGTGTCTTCGGGAATATTCCTAGCTCTTCTGGCTGCATTTATTGGCTCTGTGTATTCATTTGATTATTTTGCCGGACAGAATTCATCCGCCGGTCTGTTTTACGTCCATCCGGTAATGGAAGTGTTTGGCTTCCTTACGCTGTTTATTCTCGGGGTATCATACGCCGTTCTTCCCAGATTCAAGAACGCGGAACTCGGTCAAAGAGGCGCTGCCGCACTGTCAATTATCCTCCTGATAGCGGCAAACTCATTATGGATATACCAGAACCCAACATTGCAGGCATCGGGCGACATTCTCTTTATACTGGCCTCTGTAACATCCCTCGCGCTGCTCGCACCCGTTCTTGGTAAGCCAAAAGGACCGCTTGCAGTTGCAGAGCCATTCTTCTGGCTTTCGCTTATTTCACTGATAGTTGCCGGATTTATGAAACTTTATTTCAACGTGTTCCTGCACAGGGCAGGCTGGAGTTCCTTTCCATTTCTGGAAATCACACTTTTCGGATTTCCGGCAATGATGGTTTTCGGCGTTGAGACAAGAACTATACATTTCAGGTTTGTGAAACTGAACAAACGGTCGCTGATGCTTTCATACCTGGCGGCATCTATCTCGATATTACTGACAGCTCTCTCGATGTTTCTGCCGCAGGACGGCAATTATCCTCTTATTGCTGCGGTAACAATACTCTGGAGCCTCAGCGCCCTGCTTTTCCTCTACGGAATCAGAATTTTTCATTATTATGTGCAGCCAGAAGTCATGAACCGCATGAATGAGCGTGACAGAAGCAGATATTTCTACTTCAGGAACGCTTCATCGGTGGCAGGCGCATGGCTCATTGCCGGCCTGCTTTTCGCGCCTCTGTACGTGTCGATGGTTTCATTGCATTCCACTGATGCGCCGTGGATCCGGGATGCGTTCATACACGCCCTCGGCGTTGGCTTCCTGCCGGTCAGTATCATGTCATTCACTCCAACGCTTCTGGTCTCGGTCCTGGCAAGAAGGGCACCTTACAGGGGACTGAGCAGCATCCCCATCCTGATATACACGCTTGGAAACGCATGGCGGATATCAGTTGATGTGCTCAATGCGGCAGGGTTGAATTACCTGTCGGCGTCCGCACCCTATTCTGTAATTCTTTCGGCAACAGGTTTTGCCATGTTCATCGTCATGCTTTTCAGAATGAGATAAAATTCACTGACGTGGGCTTGCCCTAATGCGTTAGGGCACATCTATTTAATTCATACGCCGTCATTTAATCTCCATGTCATATCAGGAAAAGAAACATCCGGAGCCTACTGTTGTTGATGTGAGGAGCATGCCTCCCGCGGCGAGGCATAACCACATCGAAAGAATTTTCGACGGACTCGAGCCAGGCGGGGAAATGCTCGTCGTCAACGACCATGAACCAGTGCATCTCGTTCAATTCATGAAACATGAGCGGAAAGATTTCGACTCATCGGCATACAGTGCGTACAAAAAGAATGATTCGGAGTGGGTTGCCGTCTTCAGGAAAAAATCGGCCAGCGATTCTGAAGCGAAGGGAAACGAACGGGATTTTGTATTTGCCAATATAGAAAAGGAGAGAACATATGATGAGCACTCCTTCTCTCCTGTGCCTGTTTTTTCAGCTGAGGGATACCGCGTCATAATGGCATACTTCAGGGCAGGACAGTTCATTCCCGTACATACTCCGGCAAACGATGTGATGATTTTTGTCTATAAGGGCGAAGGTGAAGTTGTTGCATCCTCTTCCAGGTTCAGCGTAAGACAGGGCGATATGGTTGTTGTCAAAGGCGGCAGTAAGCGCGGTATAAAGGCTGCAACGGACATGCAGATCCTTCACATTGTTGTACCTCCTCCGGGCGAAAGCGACCATGACAGGATTTCAGAAATGATTGAAAAGGGACTCTTCGAGCAGTAACGTGCTCAATGCTCTCAATCATCGGGCAGGCTGGCATCCGGCAGGCGCGGTTATTCCTGTGATAAACCCACTTCTCAGACCGGTCGAAGCAGCGACCGGCCGAAGTACAAAAGAACTTGACAGTGAGCCGTTTCATCCCATATGGGCAATGAATGATCATTACGAAGGCGGGTCTGTTTGAAAAAGCAGGTTAGGATTTTCCTGGCATTCTCAATACTCTTTATGATAGTTGGCCTTCTGGACGGCGTTTTCAGGCTGATGGCAAGGGAGAACATAAGGACATCTGTCTTCACCGGAATCTACGGATTCCATCCGCTGCTTGTCGTATTCGGCTTCATTGCTGTCATAATAATGACCGAACGGGTAGCAAGTTTCACTACACTTGAATCCATTTCGGCAAGGCGCAGATCCATGCTTTCCCTGATGGTCCCTTTCACGGTTCTGGGAACCCTGCTTGTAACTACCGGAATTTCCCTCAGTTCTGTTCTCCTTTCCTATTCCGGCGTGTTATTTCTCCTGCTTGGCAGCACTCTGTTCATCGCAACACTGAAACTGCTTTCCGGTCTCTCCAACATGAAGACATCGTTCAGATTCATGATACTGTCCGGCATCGATCTGTGGGCATCTGAACTCCTTTCCCCTGTATTCGGAGTTACCTATCCGGTTGGCTATGACATGCTGCTGCTCTCATTTCCTGTAATATTCATCATAGGTGAGAGGATAGAACTCACCCGATTCATTTCACAGGGCTATTCCGAAAATCGGTTCAAAACATCCCTGGCGCTCTATGCCATGTCCGCTGCGCTGTTCATGCTGTCGCTGCCCTTCTCTGTGGTGGAATACAGATACATGCTTGTTGCTGCAGGCATCATACTGATGGCAATCGGCACAGCGTCTGTCTATGGCACCGAACGGAGAAACCTTAACATTCTGTCCAGATCCGCGATGCCGCTGCAGAGATATGTCTCGATGCATACAAGGATAGCATATGCCTGGCTCTTTCTGGGCCTCATTCTCTCGCTGATTTACCTTCTGAGTTTCGGCAGCGTAGACACGCATGACGTTTTCATACATTCGATTGCAGTGGGCTTTGTACTCACCATGATTCTCGCACATGGCCCGATAATAATGCCCACCGTTGCGGGAAGGAGATTGAAAACAGACAGATTTTCGCCTGTTCCGTTGCTGCTGCTTACCGCTGGAAATGCCGTCAGGGTCGGAGGCGGGATAGTGCAGCTGTTTGCCAGCATTCCCATAAACGGCATTCTTGTCGGCCTTTCCGGATGGCCGGTATTTGCCGCACTTATAATTTTCTTGCTCGAAGTCATGATGAGGTCGGAAAAGAGTGTGAGGAACGGGACGAAGGACACAGCGAAGGGTCAGGCAGACATCCAACCTTAAGGCGATCGGCCGTTCAGCAATGCGGCAGGTCAGGGACACAGATAAGAAGCCGTTCGAATTATGTATGCTCGGTCAGAAGATGATCGAAGTTCGCATAGAGGTGGATCTTCCAGACAACTGGGTGAAGAATATCAGCACCGAGCATTCATCCAAAATCAGGATAATGGACTTAAGGGGGACGAGCAAGGACCGGCAAATCCAGGACTTCGTCGAAATCACCACTACAGCCCGCATCAGAGAGCTTTTTGATGTGTTCTCCCGCATGGATGGAATAAGCGGAGTGGATCTCGTTCAGATAGAGCCAAACAGGATAATGGGTGCCATAACCACGGACAAGTGCCCCGTCTGTTCCATATTCGCCGGGCCGAACTGTTCCGTCATTTCGGCAGAAAGCAGGGGGGAAGGAAAGATGGAGTGGAACCTGCTTATCAGCGGATCTGAAACGCTCAACCTGCTCTCTGAAAAGATGAATGAGGGTAAACTGAATTACAGGGTGGTCTCGGTCAGGAATCTCAAATCAAAAAGGGAGCTGACGGCCCGCCAGCATGAAATAGCCAAAATAGCGTTTGAACTCGGCTACTTCGACTTTCCCAAAAAGATCACTCTCGTCAGCCTATCAGAACGCCTGCACATAGCTCCTCCCACCCTTTCCGAGATCCTCAGGCGGGTGGAAAAGAATGTGCTCGCCTTCTATTTTCAGACCAGGTGGAATTAATCCTATGCCAGCGTTCCTGACGTTTTAGGGTAAACCTATATGCCGGCGGATGCTCTGGATCGCTGCAGGTCCTTAATATGATTTCAGGTAAAGGGAATCTGCATCTTCAGTTCAAGTACGACATAAAGAAGCATCTTGATCAGGAACACAGTGAACTGCTGAAGTCGTTAAAATCTCTCTCCACGATTGACGGCAGTATGGGCGAATCGGCAGGGAACCTGTTGAAGGCGCTCGTGCCGCATGTGGCGGAAGAGGAGAAAACGGTCATTACACTGCTGTCTTCGATAAGAGGTCTTATAGAAGGGAACGCCGGTAAAAAAGAATTGTTGCAGCTGTCTCTGCTGGGAAACAAGCTCACGGAAACCTACAATGAGTTTCTCAAAGAACATTCAGACATTGAGGGGAAAGCGGAAAACCTGCTGGGAATCGCTAGAAATGCCGGATACGCAGAAGCCGTCTCCATCATCGAGGGGCTTCAGCACCATATCTTCCTTGAGGAGCTTCTGCTTTATCCTTTCTCCATACTTGCGGGCAAATATGCAGCCCTGAAGGTGTCTGAAAACAGTCGAAGCCATTGAAATTGGGAAAACAGGACTTCGACTGCAGCCTGCCAACGATGAATGAGCATATTCTGTAACGAGCGGTGACGTGTGTAGTTCATGAACTGTAATGCTCACCTGAAAGTCTGTCCTGAATTGAGTTCAAATGGATGTATGAGACGGTCTTCGAATCATTTTCAATCGCGTTTGAACACGAGGATCCAAGCCGGT
This sequence comes from Candidatus Sysuiplasma jiujiangense, assembly GCA_019721075.1. Taxonomy (NCBI): domain Archaea; kingdom Methanobacteriati; phylum Thermoplasmatota; class Thermoplasmata; order Candidatus Sysuiplasmatales; family Candidatus Sysuiplasmataceae; genus Candidatus Sysuiplasma; species Candidatus Sysuiplasma jiujiangense. Next base: position 47,842 of record JAHEAD010000011.1, on the reverse strand, counting down.
CAACTCCAGTCGGGATTTGAACCCGAGTCCCATGGGTTGAATGTCCTAAATCCATGGTCGGGTTTTTCGTCTTTTTCTAGCTTCATTATATATAACAACTTGGAAAATCAAAACAGGCATAAACAATTCCCGGTTTACTGAACAGCAGCATTTGACAAAGCTCTTGAATCGATATTTCTTCAGCTGTGTATCAACGTTACTTTCTCACGTTCGTGTTCCATCCTGATCGGCGCTAACCGCGGGGCTGGCAAAATCCCTTGCGAGAAGAAAAATTTTGCCGGCATTACAGGGTTTTCATTCCTCAATTGCTGTTTGCAAATACACGCAGCCAGAATCTTTTTGACAAGATGATTGACATTGTGCCTTAGGAAAAACCCGTAATCCTCAGGCAGTAGTCCCGCATAGGGAAATTACTGCACTGGCACTGTTTTTTGATGTGAGAGTGCATTCCGTTGTTTGGGTGAAGGGATGCACTCCACAGAGAATGTAAACGAAAGAAGGGTTAAGGATTTTGTGCTCAAGCGGTTTGAACGCCATTTTCAGCTGCCTGCAGGCAATTCGGACTATCCGGAGGGAGCCTATCTGGCAGTGCTTGTTCTGACTGCCATGGCACACAGGTTCGTCGACGGATTCGCGGAAACGATGAGGAGGACATGGCTCCTCCCCGTTCCCTCCGGCGACACGATCAGGCGCAAACTGAACAGGATGCCGGCACGCGATGTGAAAAGGCAGCTGCTGGAAATAAACAGTGATGTTCTCTCAAAGGCAGTGAGGATGCGCATGTTCACGCATTCCGTGACATGCGCCATCGACTGCAACGACAGAGAGTACTACGGTAAGAGAACTTCAAAGCTTGTCGTCGGCGGCAAACACAAGAACGGTACATCCTGGTTCTACAGGATTGCAACACTCTGTGTTGTGGAGAATGGGATGAGGTTCGAGATTGCGGCAACAGAGTACAATGCATTCTCTAACCTGCCGAAGGTAGTGATGAGGCTGCTGGATGAATCGTCGAAATATGTGCGCATAAGGCACCTGCTCATGGACAGAGGCTTTTCATCAGTCGAAATCAGGCACATGCTGACAGGCATGGGCGTCAGCTACCTGATGCCCATAAAAACAGATGACAGAATAGAGCGGGAGGTGAAGGCGGCACACGGCCTGCGTTTCAGGCATATCGAATGGACGACGGCATACAGGCGCATAACAGACACAACGACGCTCATCATCATCGACAGCAGTGAGGTGGTGCCAAAAAAGAGCAAACCGGGATCGGAACAGGTATTCTGGCTCTATGTAACGAACATGCCGGTGACAGACGGCAACATAGCCGGCATATGCCGTTACTACGACGCACGCTGGGGGATAGAGACGGGCTACAGGATAGACGATCATGAGTTCACAGGCATGACAACATCGCACAGCGATGCCATCCGCATCTTCTATCTCCTCCTCTCCGTCATACTCAGGAACATATGGACGCTGCTGAAGGCGGTGCAGACAGAGAAGGGCATGAGTGGAATGAGGGCATACGAATTCGCCGAAGAGCTGAAGAAGGAGGTATTCACGGCATACGTCTCTTCCTGATATGCCATTCACAATGATACGTGAAACGGTCCATGACCGCATAATGCAGGAATCAGACGGCTGAACTCCGTTGCATGACGCAACTCTTCAGCCCATGCTTCACATTGCTCATGCTGAAACATGTTCTGAAATCTGCGAAGTCACGGGCATCATCATGCTCCGGCCCGTCGCGGCACCTAATGTGCGGGACTACTGTCAGGTCAAATACTTTAATCAACCAGCCTGTTGAATTCATCAACGCTTATGTCCGCTTCTCATATTATGGTTCTTATCATACCCTTGCCTATGGGCATGTGAGCTGGAACCACTATCATGCTTTCGGGCTTTCTCTCTCCAAAAATGGCTGCATATTTTTCCCTGTCGGCAAGATGCATTACAATGTGGCTGCCTTTCTGGTGTATGGCTACGTAGCCTAGCTTGGTGAGGGCTTTGATTACCTTATCGTAATTCTCCGGTAAAAGCCTAGACACTTACCTGCACCATCTCAACAGGCACAGGGTCGCCGTGTTTCTTGAGTGCTTCCAGGTATGCCTGAATAGCCTCCTTGACGTTCTTCATAAGCTCGTTGCGTGTCTTGCCTTCCGTGGCGCAGCCAGGCAAGTCTGGCACCCTGGCTACGTACGTGCCATCCTCGTCGCGTTCTATCATTACCCTGTACTTCATCCTTTCCACAATTGTATTATGCACGTTCAAGATATTAACAATATCTCCAGTTACTGTTGAAAACTGCAATTCGCCGGAGTGGCATCTTCAATGAGATTCTTGTGACTGTTCATCTTTTTGGCAAATGAGCGTGAATCGTGTGCCTGTTCAACAGAATTTTATCTAGTCCTTATTAAAAATATATATGCAGGGCCGTGCTCTACATGTGAACCACGGCAGTTGTACTGTCGTTCAATCCTATGGCACCGTTGTGTGCTGCGCCGCACTGTCAGTGGCGGCAGGAGGGCGTGGGATGGAGAGACTTCGCTTGAACACATTCTCTCCGCATGCTGGACATTGCCGAAGACGTGGAACAATTTCACAGAACTCGTGCTCAGGTCATTCGTCAGCGACTGGTTCATTGGAAGGATTCCACAAATGGTTGTGTCAAAATGCTGGATAGTTGCCAGTTTCTTTTCCCTGGCTATGAAATCGAACCCGGGTTTGTGTTCGAAAATTTAATTTGCTCCCGTCGGGATTTGAACCCGAGTCCCAAGCTCGAGAGGCTTAGATGATTGGCCGCTACACTACGGGAGCCCTGTTGCGTATCCGGACTGGTATAATGACTTCGGCTTAAAACTTCCTCCGAAGCCGCTTCAGCCGATCGCTTTTCTGTTGAGATGCACAACTAGTGGTTTCCGCTCCTTTGATTTCGCAATTCACAATTTTCAACGGCAGGTATGGGTGAGATTCTTATCCGTCTTCTGGCTACATGGGCACCGGCGGGCGGTATGTTCCGGACCGGTGAATACACAGAAACCGATCGTCAATGCGGTGCGTATATGGACCGAATCAGCCGCGAAACATTATTGGGGTTATAGACGGGCCGGGTTAGCCACTCGTTTAGTTTTGTCACTCTTCTCGGCGTCAAACATCTGAAGAGCTTCCCTTGCATTTACGTTTTCGTGTGTTATGGCTCTTATGGCCTTGATCACGCCGACAGGGTTTTCATTCTGCCATATGTTCCTGCCCATGTCCACTCCCACCGCTCCATCCTCAAGCGCATTGTGAACCAGATTGAACACATCTTCCACTGAATTGAGTTTGGGTCCGCCGGCAACCACAAGGGGCACCGGAGAGCCGTCAACCACCCTGGCGAAGTCTTCACAGTAATATGTCTTTACCATCTGCACTCCGATTTCAGCCGCAAGTCTGCATGCGAGAGCAAGATATTTTGCGTCGCGTTTTTCGAGTTCCTTGCCAACTGCGGTGATAGCCATGACCGGCATCCCGTACTCCTCCCCCTCATCTACCAGTTTTGAGAGGTTGACGAGCGACTGCTTCTCATGGCTGCTCCCGACGAAAATGGAAAGTGCCACAGCTGATACGTTCAGTCTGAGTGCATCTTTTATCGAAGTAGTGATCTCCTCATCGCTCAAATCCTCCTTGAGGATGCTGGATCCGCCTGAAACCCTCAAAAGAATAGGTATGTCCGACCTCGGATCAACAGAAGTGCGCAGCACACCCCTGGTGACGCCGAGCGCATCGGCATAGGGCAGGAGCGGCTCTATCGTCCTGCGTGGATTCTCCAGTTTGTGCGTCGGCCCCATAAAGTATCCATGGTCGCAGGCCAGCATGACAGAGCGTCCGGTGGAGGGCTTGATCATTCTCGAGATTCGGTTATTCATTCCCCAGTCCATTTGATCTCCCTTCGATGGTGCTGTTGCATATTTCTGTGGATTAATAACCTTTCTGCTTTCCGCGTGCGCTGATAGGATGAAGCACTGCCTGATAAACGGTCCGCGTGCAGTGATGGCGTTTCATTCCTCCCCTTGCTCTTCCAGTCGGCAGCACGCGCGGATTATGAAAGTTAAAATAACGATGCAGTCTTCTGTCTCTGTGATGAAGAGATGCAAGTCATGCGCAGATATTTCCACATGCCCTGTCTGCGGTTCGCAGATCACTTCCTTTTCACATATCGGCGTAAGAGGAAACGAAACAGCCTTCAATGTTCCGCTGATAGATTACAGGCTAACGATATCAAGCAATCCGTCAGGAATAAGGCATTACGCCCAGCCCTGTGATCACAGAATTCTTGTCCAGGCGGCCTCTCCGGATATTGTGTACAACGGCGGTCCGCTCTGGGGCACCGGTTACTCCTGGATAAACGTCTACTGGGGAAAATTCTTTGCCGCTCCGGAGAACAGCGCATGGATTGCAAGGGTGGACAGAGCGACTTCCGATATTGAAACGAGCCCGGGCTATTCCGGCGGCCTGCGTCAGTACAACGTCGGCATCGGGAGACTGGCTAAAAGCTTCACCGTTCCTGAAGATCCTCCTTCGGTTGTGACCAATTCACAGATTAAGGAAAAGCTTGCCTCATGGATTTCGTCAGGAAGTATAACAGATGTGGGAAGAAGAGGTGCATATAACATCTTTCTGCCTCCGGGAGTAACCGTTACTCTTTCCAACGAGAGTTCGTGCGCGTATTTCTGCGACTATCATGACACTGTTGATGGTGTCAACGGTCCGTTCTACACGGTTGAACCCTACCCATGTTCTTCCGGATGCAATCAGTGCACTGCGGACGCATTCGATACGCTGACAATGGGCCTGTCTGAAGAAATGGTCGAGCTCAAGACGGATATGGATCCGGGCACCGGTTGGGTCATAGGGAATGAGGAAATATGTGATTACTGCGATGCTCATTTCGTCTGCAACAAAATATCAACCGGAGAATATGTAAATGCGTGGTATGACAAATCCAGGAACGCCTGCTGGGCAGGCCGGTGAGTGTGAGGATTGAATGACTGACAAGATATTCTGGGACGATGCGTACATTTCGAAGTTCACGGCAAGGGTAATGGAGGTGAACGGCGGCAGGGTCATACTCGACAGGACCGCTTTCAATCCGAGGGGCGGCGGACTTGTGGGCGATACCGGCATGCTGTCCGGCGTGAGAGTCACCGATACACTGAAGGATTCTGAAACCATACAGCATGTTGTGGAGGATGCTTCGGTTTTCTCCCCCGGAATGGAGATAGAGGGTGTGCTCGACTGGGAGAGAAGATACAGGATAATGAGGATGCACACCGCAGCTCATGCGCTCAGCGCCGTATTCAACAGGGAGAGCGGCGCTCTCATTACAGGCAACAAAATAGAACCGCAGGAGTCAAGGATAGATTTCAGCATTGAAACGCTCGACAGGGATCTCATGAATCACTACATAGATATTGTAAACAGCGAAATAAAGAGGAATCCGGAGGTAAGATCGTATTTCATGCCCAGGGACGAGGCGATGAAGATACCGTCAATGATAAAACTTGCCGGTACTGCGCCCCCGCAGGTTGAAAAATTCAGGATCGTCGAAATTGCCGGGCTGGACATTCAGGCGGACGGCGGTGTCCATGTGAAAAGACTCGGTGAACTGAAAGGCATAATTCCTGTCAGATTCGAAAACAAGGGGAAATCAAACAGGCGCATCTATTTCACTCTTAAGGATGACTGACCGCACAGCGCCTGTTGTTGCAGCTCAGCTCTGCATCTCCGGCGTCTCCGCCTCCTCCCGCCTTCATCCTTCTATGACTATTTTCCTCGCGTCATCCGCCTTCTCTGCCAGATCGAACGCCTCCCTGGCGTTTTCCAGCCTGAACGTGTGCGATATGAGTTTCTCAAAATTCGCGGTGTCCCCTGCAATGATGCGAATTGCCTTCTCGACATCCTTCTCAACCGCAGAATAGGTGCTTACTATTGAGATTTCCCTCTTGAATATTTCCGAATAGTCCGCCGGAAGTGCAAGCCCTGGAGGCGGAAGACCGAACTGTATTACTCTTCCACCTTTCCTGACCATTGCCAGTGCTGCAGCAATCGCGTCCCTGTTCCCGGTCGCGACAAAGACTGTGTCCGCGCCGATGCCATCCGTAATCGATAGCACGCCCTCCACGCTCTCGGCCGGACCGAATGTAAATCCTGCTCCGATTTCGCCGGCGAAACCAAGTCTGCTCTTCGAAACATCGACTGCAGCGATCCTGCATCTGCCGTACAGTTTCAGTGCAGCGACGTGCATCAATCCGACCGGGCCTACGCCGACAACCGCCGCCGTATCACCGTCGTTCAGAACAGTCTTTCCAAGACTCCTTACAACGCAGGCAAATGGCTCAATCAATGCTGCTGTCCTGAAGTTCATGGTGTCTGGTATTCTGAATACCGCATTTCTTTCAACATTCCACTCAGGCACGCGAAAATATTCGGACAGTCCGCCAGGATCCAGGTTGGACCTGGAAAAATGCGGGCACATCGTCTCGCTTCCTCTCCTGCAGTAGTGACACTGATAGCACGGGACATGATGGTGCGGGAAAACACGGTCTCCGACCTGAAAACCCTTGACTTTTGCTCCTGTTTTCGCCACGATGCCGACAGCTTCATGCCCCAGGATCCTCGAGCTGTAATTTCCCCTGACCTTCTCAATGTCAGTACCGCAAATTCCGCATGCCCTCATCTCTATGAGCATATCTCCCTCTGATATGTGCGGTGTCTCCGTCTCTACAATGTCGACATTATTCCTGTTGCCGATTACGCATGTCTTCATACCGGCTGCGGAATCGGAATTAAAACATATAACTGTCTGTATTTTGTGCCGCAAATACGCCGCCCCCACTTGTATCCTTTTAATATGTTCACAGATTTCTCCTTCGATGCTGCCGAGTTTTGCTGAAATATCTTTATTAACCATTAGCCGACGTCAGGAATAGGAGGAATATCAAACGGCCACAGTGTATCCGTCCGCAGATCTGGTCCTTCTGTTCGCGACCTATCTCATACTGATGGGTTCCATACTTGCGTTTGCCATCTATGAATTCAATTCAGGTGTAGCCTTCCAGGTGATAGTGCTGATTCTTGGCGGTCTCCTCTTCGCCTTTTTCATAGTTCATCGCATACTCGTGCTTCCGCACTCCTTCGTTTCGTTCCTGAATAATTTTTCCATTCCGCTTGTGACAGACCTCGTTCTTGTCCTGATTTATTCAGGCATGGGTCTCAAACTGGGAGCTGATGTGAAAGAACTCAGAGGTTCCGGACTGAGAGTTGCGGTTGCGGGCGTGGTAATGGCATTCGCCGATATCATACCGTCTGCAATACTTTTCGGGTATGTCTGTCAATGGCTGCTAGGCTGGCCGTGGATACTGGGAGCGCTGCTTGGCTCTCTTCTGGGTGAGACCTCTGCCGCCGTGGTTGTTCCCTATCTGAACCATCTTGTGGACCTGTCTTCGGAGAGAGGAAGGCGCAGCGACCATGTTACAAAACTCACCAGTGTGCTTAAGCTTGAATCGACGGTAAACAGCGTGGTGCTGCTGCTCTTTGTCGCCATATTTTATAACCAGATTTATATACGCAATTACAACCCCACATTCGCCAGTTTTCTTGCCACAACATACAGTTCCCTCGCGGGTGTAATACAGTACCACTCAATCGTGCTGATCTTTGTGCTTGCAGGAATCCCGGTTCTTGTTTTTGCCGGTTCGAAGATAATAGTGTTTTTTGTCAAGAGGCGGCTGGTGGACAGGGGCAGGACAAGGCTCAAGGCGTATGCTGTTTTCTCCATGAATGACATAGTTACCGAATCAGCTTCGGACGGCAGTGAGATGAATGAAAAGCAGCTCAGAATGGGGATGATTCTCTACGGCATTGTCCTGGGCATAGCCCTTCTTGTTTTTGAGGAAATACTGAACCTTACATCCTTCGCCGGTTTCGCAAACGTGCTTTTCGCGCTCATAGGCCTGCTCTATCTTGGTTTCTTCATAGGCTACCTCTTTCCCGGCGGTGAAAAACTCGTACTCGACAGGGACGCAGACGCAACGGGCAAGAGGACATTCACCGGCATGATGCTCTTCCACGAGGAGTTCGAGCTCCTCGTCAGGATTGTATTCTACTTCAGCATCGGCGTTGAGCTGGGGATGATGCTTTTCGCTCCCCCGAAGGGCGTTCAGGCCATTCCTTCGGGAGAACTTACGGGAGCAGTGATACTGATTCTGGCCATGGGCCCACTTTTCCTTGTGCTACGTTACATCAGCGGTTCGTTCGGCCTTCCGATTGCATTCTTCAGCAGATATTCGACAGACAGCATCAGGAAGGATTACGGCCTTGTTGCGGCAACGATGCCGAAGGGGGTCACCGTTGCGGCAATATCCGTGCTGATTCTGCAATCGGGCATAGAATTCGGGAGCACCATATATGTACTCGCGCTGGTTTCAATAATAATATCCACATTCGCATTCACAATCATATCGGCTGTAGCTGGCGCTGGACCCTCCGGCGCGTCGGGAAAGAGGGAGGGAACAGAAGCATCCGGGCTGAAGTGATGTGCCTTCCGTGTTCTGCCAGGGCTTCGCGTCATTCCGCATTGAGCGGCGAGAAATGTGCCGCAATCGATTTCCTGTCCGGATGCTGTATCGACCTGACGCTTATCGGTGTAATACTGATTTCTGATTTGCCAAGCACTGCGTTCAGGTCGGTGTCCCTTTCGAATTTCTTCTTTTTCGTTCCTGCGAGCCAGTAGTATTTGTTTCCGCGCGGATCCTCCCTTTCCACCACATAATCGTCGAACATTTCCCTGGCCATGTGCGTTATCCTTACACCGGTGCCCTTCCTTGTCCTGACGGGGAAGTTCACATTCAGCAGATCCACTGTTTCCGGAAAACCCTTTTTGAGGAGGAAGCTGACTATTTTTGCCGCCCACCATGACGCATCCCTGAATTCAGCCTCACTGAGACGCTCATCCTCCGATTCTATCTCCTTGGAGAAGGCTACGGATTTTATTCCGATTATGGCTCCGGACATTGCAGCGGAAACCGTTCCGGATGAGAAGAATGACTGCATGCTCAGGTTGCCTCCTATGTTGATGCCTGAAACAATCATGTCTATTTTCCTGCCCTTCAGGAGCCTGTGAACGGAGAGGAATACACAATCTGCAGGGGTTCCGCCGACGGCAAGTGCCTCATAATTCTTCGACTTCACCTTCCCGAGCCTGACGGGGCGGTGGAACGTGATGCTCATTCCCGTGCTGCTCTGCGCCCCCCTCGGAGCGACAACTCTCAGTTTCGATATCGGTGACAGTGCTTTTGAAAGTGAAATCAGACCCGGGCTGTAGACGCCGTCATCGTTTGTTAACAGCAGCATAGCTGTTCATACACTCGCAGTATTTTTTTGTTATCTATTTAGATCCATGAGTAAACGGCATATTTACCATTGCGACACACATTTTTAATAATGCAGACTATACGCTTAATGCGGGCCCGTAGCTTAGTTCGGATATAGCACTGGCCTTCTAACGCACGAAACGGATGCGAGCCAGATGTCCCGGGTTCGAATCCCGGCGGGCCCGCTGAACATAATCGGCAAATACTAACCTATACACACGCTGTTTCTTTATTTCAAGACAGTATTGTCGAAGCACAGTAATCTGGCGGGAGGCAGGGATGTTCATCGCTATTATGGGAAACTGAATGCCGAGCCGGTTATTGATGTCGAAGACCTGAATGCAGGCGGCATGGTGAAGAACCGTCATCCTGCCGCTGCCATTTCAGACACGCCGTTTGTCTAGTAAAGGAAACAGCTTGAATACAAGACGGTATGGTACACGGCCGTGCTCAGTGTCCCCTGTGATTTAGAAAATGAATGCCATATCCCGAAGCATAAACGGTCAAGTTTCATGGAACGGAACAGTCTGCCACAGAACTGGCAATGGATGTAATCATAAGTAAACCTGCATGTAGAAATTGCGCCATCGGTCAGGATGGTAAATTCCACTATTTCTCTATGGCTAACGAGTCATGTTCAGTACAAATGCATAATATTGTATAGTACTGATGCATACATTATCCAGTGATTCTAAAGGAGACTCTGCAGGGTGTTGTAAACTCTCAGAAAGAGCAGCTTCCAACTATGGACACAGGTGTTGTCCGTGATGAACTGTCCAGAATAGATGTAAATCTGCCGTTTGCAATTATGATCTCAGGAATAAGACGTTGCGGAAAGAGTACACTCCTTCGTCAGGTCATGAGGAATGCCCGGTGTTTTGCTTACTTCAATTTTGAAGATCCAAGAACAGCCGGGATGGAAAGCGGAGACCTGCTGAAGCTCGACAGTGCACTCACCGAGGCATACGGAAAGTTCGATATTTATCTGCTTGACGAGATCCAGAACATCAATGGATGGGAAACATTCGTTCGCTCGATGCTTGATCGGAAAAAACATTTTGTTATCACAGGTTCGAACGCCTCGCTCCTGAGCCGGGAACTGGGAACAAAACTGACGGGGCGGCATCTGAGGCACGAACTCTTTCCCTTCTCGTACGGCGAATTCCTGAAATTCACATCTTCAGCTGCCGGACCGGATTCCTTCGGTGAATATACCCGCATGGGAGGTTTCCCGGAATACATCAGGTATGGCAGAAACGAGATACTCCAGGAACTGTTGAATGATATACTGGCAAGAGATATAGTTGTAAGACAGAAGCTGAGAAACCCGCAAACAGTGAAGGAAATGGCTCTGTACCTGCTGTCCAACACGGGGGGCGAGTTTTCGTACAACAAGCTGGCAAAGATGTTCAATCTTGGCTCTACTAATAGTGCGATTGCGTATGTCTCATACCTGGAGGACAGCTACCTGCTCTTTACAGTTTCAAGATTTGATTATTCAATGAAAAAACAGGCAATCAGTCCGAAAAAGGTTTATTCTATAGATTCGGGATTATACAGAGCAAATTCTATTTCGTTTACACCAAACAAGGGCAGAATTCTGGAAAATCAGGTTTTCCTGAATATGCGCAGACATGGCCGGCAGGTTTATTATTATAAGGGAAAGAGAGAATGTGATTTCGTTGTCAGGGAAGGAAACAGTATAGTCAGGGCCATTCAGGTGTGCTATGATATTGATGACGATAACAGGGATCGTGAAATCAAAGGTCTGGTTGAAGCGATGGAGACATTCGGGCTTAAAGAGGGTCTGCTGCTGACCTGCAATCAGGAGGATGAGATGGAGTTCTCGGAAAGGAAGATAGCGATAAAGCCTGTGTGGAAGTGGTTTCTTGAGCAAGACAGCACAAGTTTAGGACCCAATTATCCAGGTATTTAGTAGATATACGACTTGAATTCCGGTCTCTGCCATGTTTCCTGAAACCAGCGGTATCCCTTATGGCATCCGTCTATGTTGAATATTCAGTTTTTGTGGCAGTCTTTGTTTCAGTAAACGAATGCCACATTCTCAGGGATAGACTGGCAGGTTTCATGGAAGGTTGGCTAAGTGTCCATCGGTCTGAGTCAGCATTCCACAGAACTCGCAACATGAGGTTCTCGCTGGTGTCTTTCCGGGGCGCGTCCACTGCCGTTTCCGATTCCACGGCATCGCACGATCTTCCTTCCATAAACCCTGACTTCCAAGGGATAGATTCCAACCGCATCCATGATGACATGGTGCGGTTCGGAACAACCGACGGACAGTTTGATCCGCAGAAAGGGAAAGGAGGGCAGATAGCAGGCAATTGCATGGCGGCCTGCGATGCTTTTCAGCCTGGAAATTAAAAAAAGGGAAAATGGTTTGAAACAGCAGGGTATGGAACGAACACAGAAGTCAGGTCGATGAAACCTGATAGTAAATCAGCGTCCCATTTCTGTTTACGAGGGAATCATTGACAGCTATTTCCTTCAAATCAAAGGATGCAGTAACCTGACCGTTGACCGTTGATATTGAATTCACCGTCTTCTGGGTGTAGGCATGATTGGCAAGCAATGCCGTGATCTCGAATTCCGAATTGATTTCACCGAGAAACGCCTCTGTGCCATTGACTATTGTGCTGTTCACATCTGTCCGCGATGTTGTGAAATAACCTGACCCGGTAATAGTTGATACTGTCACCGTCGTACTGATGTTGCGTATCTGCGTAACATTGAAGCCGATTAGAATGGAAAACGGCGAGGATAATATGAAATCAAAAACGTCCGTCCCGTTGACCTGGATGTACTCGCTTTTCTGCGTTGTCGTTATTACCTGTAGTGCATGTCCTCGCATCGAAGCGTGGTAAGTGCTGTCCGTCTGGTATGTTGTGTTGATGTACTCATACATGGCGAAATTCTGATTGTATACGACACCTGTGCCGTATTGCGTGGATCCGGTGATGTTGAAATTTGGATCAAATATAGTCGAATTTGCGTTGAACGATACTGTTTTCTTGAATATGCTGGCATTGCTCCATAACGCAGATTTCTGAGAACCATGTGCGGTAAATGTCTCACTGACGGATTCGGAATCGTTCAGATATGTGGCAGTAGGCGGTATGCTCTCCGTCGTTGCATTGGTGGCTGGAGATTGCGTATACCGTTCAGGAACTGGAACGATGTGGCAGGCACTGAAGCCTTTGTAGGGCTACCCGTTGTTATCATGAAATTCAGCGCAACCCTGATCCAGAGGTTTTCGTCCTGAAGGACCTCTACCTGGATCATCTGCTTTCCATGAAGAAGCGATAGATATGGAGCAAGCTGTATCACATGCGGCGGATACAACTCTGCACCTATTGCAAGTATCGGGTGCCACAGGAACAGGTCGCCCCCGCCTGCCTGTATGTTCGGATATGGTTGTGTGGTGTCGACAAGCGTGCCGTTGATAAATATTCTGAACTCCCTGAACGGCGGCTGCAATGTGTACCAGAATTCATCGTTTCCATTCTGCTGCTCATAAAAATTGATGTAAGCATTGGTGATGTCTGACGGAAACGTCACATTGGCATATCTGGACACATTGAACGGAATGGGCACGTTTACCGGGAATGCATTTCCCGGCGTGGGAAATGCGGCGGAAGTAAAGGCAGGCAGGACAACATTCGGTTGCGGGGCTTTCGTGCCGCCGTAGAATGTGAACCAGGCCGACAGATAGGATGAATATCCTGGATTAAATTGCGGGCATGTTACCAAAACACTTGCAGTACCCTGCAGTATGGAATAATAATCGGTTACATTCTGGGTAACGGATGTGTTCTCAAGCTCAAGCGTGTTTCCCGCAATAATCTGTACATTATCGACCTCGACAATAAAGCTCGTATCGAACGGATTGCTCACGTATGTGCAGAAGAACGTAACTGTGATCCTTGAAAATGACCCTGTCGGGAAAACTACAGAATTGTTCACCACCACGGATGTGGTACTGTGCGACACGAATGCATTATAGACCGGAACAAATGACTATAGCACCGGATGGCTGGGGAATCGACGGACCGCCACCATCGGCACCAGGGACGGCGTCCATGGTAATGCCCAGCTGCTTATCTTGCGTGTTAACTGCGGAACCGCTGCTCACCACATTCTGCATTGCATTCGGCTTTACAGTCAGATGCTGGCCACCATATGCTGTGGTGGCTGATAAAAACAGCAATACGACCAGTGCAGCCATCAGATACTTCCGCCTGTGTTTTGTCATTTTATTTGCTTCACCACGACTGTTTTCAGGCACCGGCGGCGGCGACCCCTGGCCGCCTTGCCCGACCAATATCTTTCCTGCCTTCCCCCTCATTTATCCGTCTGTAGTTGCTTCCGTGCCCCCACTTTGCGGTGCATGGCCATGACATTTTTCTGCGTCCACAGTACCGCGCTTCACAGAACAGACACTGGACATAGTCTGCAGTACTGTAGGATTTTGCTGAAGGTGGATATATGATATTTGGCACGGATGATAGTGCGACATACGTCATTTTTCTCTTCCCTTCTCGCATATCACAAGATAGACCCTTTTCCCCAGGAACTTCCTGGGGCAGTCAACCTTTGCCCCTGTACCGAATTTTGTCACTTCCTTCTCTATGACTGCAACAACCTCGTCTGACAGTTGCAGATTGCCGTCAACGACCTCAACTGTTCTCATAACGACTGGCATATTGATATATGTACAATGCACAGAAATGCTACTGCCTGTACTGACTAAATAGCTGTTTGACAGATTTCACAATGCGTTCGATTTCATTGTCAAGAAGTAAAGGGAACAGTACTCCAGACCTGGGCACGCCTGAAGAGACTGGAGTGCATATGAACGGTCATACGGACAGAGAATTAAGCATGCAGCAAAGGCCCTGTCCTCGGCCATGCTGCGGTTTTCGTGAATTGCCGGCTGGTGCGATGTCGCGTTTCAGGGGAAACAAAGGGTTACAGTTTGAAGTCATTGAACCGGATGATTTCAGTTGATACCTGCGAAAATGCGGTATGAAATTCACGCGGGTGATAAAAAACATGTCCCGGCATGTCGTGGGGATGGCGGCATTACTGACTTCATGATACCGACAGAAACGGGGGGCAAAGAAGCCAGACTCTACCCTGCGGGGAGGATGAGAATCGTCGGGGTCGTAGAGCAATCCGTTTGCTGTCTCCGCTTATATTTTAAGTAATAGCACCGGTTATTGCCAGATAATGCTTGATGTTGGCATTTTCCTGGCGGCTGCAGGTATAACCCTCCTGGAGATGGCTGAAGCCGCGGCTGTCGGCATCGCGCTGTATGCGCAGACACGGGATTCATCTGCCTTTCTGGCCGTTGCGGCAGGCGCGCTCGTCATATTCATACCGACCGCAATCATCGGAAATTATATTTCTCTTCTTCCGCTTGTTTACGTCAGGCTAATCTCCGCAACCCTCCTCCTTTACTTCGGGCTGAGACTGACAAGGAGTGCCAGGAGGGCGGTAAGAACATCGCTAGGTCTGAACAAGTGGAAGGGCGGCCACCACGATGAGGAGGAGAAGGGATTACTGGCCACAGGTTTCTCAGTTGGTGCTGTCGAAGCGTTCGAGGCTGCCATCGTCCTCGTAGCCCTCTATCCAAACAGCTACAGTTCCACGCTTCTCGGCCTGTTTTTCGGTGTGGCGGTGGTTGTCATTGCCGCGGCAGCCCTGCATTCACAGGTCAGGAAGGTAAAGCAGGCAAACATGAAGATGCTTGTTTCAGCCCTGCTCCTCACATTCTCTGCATTCTGGTACGCGGAAACGGTGGTGAGCTTCACCGACCTGCTGCTGGTTCCGTTATTCATTGTCTTTCTGCTGATAGTCCATTTTGTGTCCCACTACGGGCTGCATGCAGCAGATATCGCGCAATAGGAAAAGGTGCCGGAAAACCTCTTCGAATCCCATGAAAAACAGTGAAAAGAATGATTTCGGATTTCTCTTCCCGGCTGCCGCAACACATGCCCTGCCTGCCGGACCTGCCAGGTGTCATGTTCGGGTCCTGCCAGTCATGTCCTGCTTCATGCCGAAACACGGATTTTGTCAAGCATTTTAATAACAGATCGCATGGGAAGATTCTGCAATGAATTTCCGGAACAGCGACCTGCATATGCAGCTGCTGACAAACATAGCGTACACATCCTCGACGCTCTTCATTCCTGTCTATGCTTCGGAGATAGGCGCTTCAAGCGCCGAAATCGGTGCAATTGTCGCCTCCTACAGCGTTGCTCTCCTGGTAAGCAACTACACGCTAGGCCGCCTATCGGATATCTATGGCAGAAGGCCGGTGCTGATGATCAGCCTTCTGTTTGCCTCTCTCATGGCTTTTTTGCAGCTGCTCGCCGACAGCCCTGCAGAGCTCCTGGCAGTACGCTTCCTTCTTGGGCTTTCCGCCGGTTCAAGCAGTTCACTCATCGCCTACGCAATAGATCTCAAGAGGGATCTTGGCAGCTTCAGTTCCTTTGCATCACTCGGCTCCGCGATAGGCCAGGGATTTGCAGGCATCGTGATATACCTGTTTGCGGGCAAATCGATCGGGCGGGAACTTCTTTCTCCTGTTTTTGCCCTTTCAGCCATCCTGCTGTTTGCAACATTCTTCGTCTCGCTCGGAGCGCCAGAACTCAGGAGACGGAGGGGAAGAATGCACTTCTTTCCGCGTGGTGTTTTCAGAAAGGGAAGGGCGGCGTATATCTCTCTGTCGCTCAGGCATTTCGGTGCGACTGCTATTTGGGCAATTTTTCCGATTTTCAGCCTTGAGCTCACACCGTCCTACTACCCCTACAGCGTAAGGCTTGCACTCGTTTCGTTCATATACGTCCTCAATTCGGTCGTACAGGTGCTTTCCATGCGATTCCTGACGCGCGGCATGCAGCCGAGATACCTCGTGCAGCTTGGCATTGCGCTCTCATCCGTGACATTTGTTTCCTTCGCATTTGCCAGGAATTTTGACGAGCTGGCAGCGACCCAGGTACTCCTCGGTGTGGCATGGGCATTCATGTATGTCGGCGGACTGCGGTATGTGGTCGAGCGCTCATCCGAAAGAGGTGCTTCCGCAGGGATGCTCGCATCGCTTATGGCCCTGTCCGGCATAGGCGGTCCGCTCGCAGGGGGCGTACTCGCAACCTCTGCTGTGAGTTTAGGTTTCAGCCTTTTCAACGGCTATATCGCAGTAATGTACATGGCGAGTGCAGTAACGGCTCTTGCAGCTGTGATCTTCTACAGGATGGAATTCAGAAAGGTGCCGGTGCGGATTGCCGCTGTCCGATAAGCAATAATCATGCTGTCCGGCCGGCTATATCTGAAATGGTCCTTCTTTTCATTCCTGTGCCTGAAAATCCTCCCTGCCCCTCTTCTGCTGCTCCTCGGCCGCCTGGTCGTAGGGGTATGAGACCTGTGGTGCGCTCACCCTGTCGAGTTCATCGGAGTGACCCTTTTCCAGTCTCCATCCGGCAGCACCGGCATTGTCTCTCAGCTGTTCGACGCTTGAAACGCCGAGTGTCGGCGAGGTCACTCCCTCCCTGCCGAGCAGCCAGTTGAGTGCGATCTGGGAATGCGTCTTTCCCGTTTCTGCCGCAATCCTGCCGACCGTTTCGACAATACGCCATGTCAGGTCGTTATTCTGCCTGTCCCAGATGTCCTTCCTGCCTTCCCTGTAGGATGCGCCAATCCTTGTGTTTTCGGGCGGGCTCTTCATTTCCCTGCTGTACTTTCCGGTCAGCAGGCCCCGGCCCAGAGGACTCCATGGGTTTACGGCAAGACCATTGTGCCTGCAAGCAGGAATGAGTTCAAATTCGGTTGCGCGGCAGAGCAGGCTATACTGCGGCTGCAGTGATACGAAACCGCTCAGACCGTTTTCCCTTGCGCTGTCCAGGGCAAGCTGCAGCTGCCATGCCCTGAGGTTGCTTGCACCGATGTACCTGACAACCCCATCATCGACGAGTGTTTGGAGTGCACGCAGCGTTTCCTCCACCGGCGTTGCCGGATCCCAGGCATGAATCTGGTAAAGGTCGATGTAGTCTGTCTGCAGCCGTTTCAGGCTGCTCCTCACACCGCTGAGTATGTGCCTCCTTGAAAGGCCGATGTCGTTTGCCTTCCCCGATGTCTGAAAACGGATCTTGGTGGCGACAACAAAATCATCCCTCCCGTTCCTCTTCAGCCACTCTCCGGCGATCTGTTCCGATTTCCCTCCCGCATAGACATCGGCCGTGTCAATGAAATTTCCGCCCTCATCCCTGAAAGCATCGAGTATGGCATGGCTGATTCGTTCATCCGCCCTCCAGCCGAATGTCATTGTGCCGAGGCACAGCTCGCTTATTCTGACTCCCGTCCTGCCCAGGTATTTCGTATTCATATGGCTGCCGCATGCATATTCACGATTAATAAAATAAGCAAAAAACAGTCCCTGCCCATGGAAAGGGGTGCTCACAAGAATGAAGGAAAGTGTTTATTAAATGGTTTGAATGGTACCTGTCGCTGCAGTTTCAGCTCTTTTCTTCTGCAGCTTCCGATGCTCCAACAACGGGCGCAGGAACCCCCTCTGAACCGAGTATGTCTGTAATGTCATCTGTCTTGTAGCCGCTGAGTACCGCAGCAATGTAGAACACAATCGCAAGCACTATCGCCGCGACATTGTCCCACGGGAACGCGATAACGGTGTCAAAGCCGAATGCTCCGAAGTAGGAAAGCAAGAGTATTGCAAGCGCAAACAGCACAAGCCAGTACCCCGAGGCGATCTCCCTCTTCTTTTCCTTGTCCGTAAGCACGTGTATGATTGCCGTTGTTCCGAGTGACAGCAACGCAGTCACGCCGAAGAATATGAAGAATCTCGTGTTGAGTATTGCTGCGGTCATACCGTTGCCTATGGAACTCGGCACTCCGCCGGTGGCCTCGGTGACGCCCGGTGTTATGATGCTGTTGTATCCGTAGAAGAAGAAAACGCCAAGCAGGATCCAGAAGACAATGCCCAGCACTGCAGCCACGCCGCGGTTAATTCCGAGCTTATTGGGGCCGTAGAGTATTATGTAGAGCGGCAGACCTGCGAGTATCGCATATACGAGTATGATGACAAGTGTTATTCCGGACCAGTAGACGATCATCGCCGCGGAAACAAACCCTATAGGCGCGAGTATGAGCGCTCCGGGCAGCCTGAACGGTCTTTTCATCGACGGTGCAGTCTTCCTGAAGACCTGAAGTGCAACGCCTCCCATCACATATGTGAAGACCGTTGCGCTTGAGATGAAACCGACAAGCAGGTACCAGCTCGGGAACGGGAGAAGGAATATCAGGCCGACAATCAGAGCTGCGATCAGGGAGAGCCATGGTATTTTGTAGCTCGAGAGCTGGGTGAACGCCTTCGGCAGGTAGCCGTCGGCACCGAGACCGTAGAATGTCCTCGTTCCCGTGCCCATGTAGACCCAGCCTGTTCCCGACGGTGAAATCCAGGCATCTATCAGCAGGAATACGGCAAAGGCTCCCAGAAGTGCAAGCCCCGAAGATTTGAGTGCGTTGTAGAAAGGCCCGGAAGCCCAGGTTGTGGACTTCAGCGCCGCCCAGTTCCCGGCAGCTATCGGCCCTACAACCTTGCCTGCTGAATTCACTATGTCTATGTTGGCCCAGTTTATCGCCCCGGTAAACGCTACTTGGAGCAGCGTGTAGAGAACGATGCCTATCAGCACAGATACGATGGTCGCCTTGGGTACATCCCTCTGTGGATTTTTTGCCTCGCCGCCGTATTCAAGCGCCTGCCTGAAGCCGAGGTACGAGAAGACAATGCCCGCTGTGGGTATGGCAAGGAACACGGGTCCCCAGCCGAACGGTGTAAAGCCGCCATAGGCACTGAAGTTGCTTGCCCTGAAGACACTGAAGAGCAGTATAAAGGTGAGCGCCGGTATTATGAATTTCCACCATGTCACGTACTGGTTGAACTTTCCAAGGAATCTTATTCCAAAGTAGTTCAGGAAGAAGAAGAAAACAAGGAGCACAAATGCAAGGGCGATTCCGGTGCCGCTGAGTATTGTTACCGTGCCGAGCAGCGTGCTGGTGCTGTACGTCAGGCTCGGAACATAGGTTGCTGCATATCCGACCACTGCCTCGGCCTCTATCGTCGGGACAGTGACTGCCGAAAGCATGTATGTCCACCCCAGTATGTAACCGGTATAGCTTCCGTGCGACAGGTGCGGATATCGCACAATCGCTCCGCTTCTCGGTATCATGCCCGAGACCTCCGCGTAGTTCAGTGCTATGAACAGTACCAGTATTCCCCCAACGATCCAGCTGACAATGACTGCAGGACCGGCATCGGCACTTGCGGCAAGAACTGCAAAAAGCCATCCCGAACCTATGATGCCTCCGAGGGAAAGCATCAGAAGGTCACGGAAGGACAGTTCTCTCCTCAGTTTCTTGTCCGATTCAATTGTTGCTGTTGTTCCAGTACTAGAGACCAATTTCAAAAGCCCCCTTTTGTAATCCCTTTTATAGTGGTAATGCATTTAAAAGTTTTTACTGAATCTCGTAATTTACAATGATTTTGGTTTAATTATTTTAGTTAAGCTAAACAGCAATTCCAGCACCGGTTTTTCCGTATGCAGGCATCGCTTGTTTTGAATTCAGACCTTTGTTATGACGTCGAACGAGTCCCTGGCCGGTGGAAACAGGAGCGAATAGATCAGTGTTCCGCCCTCATAGAGCGCAACCGGAAACTGGAGCAGCGCCATGGGGATCATGTACTTCTTTGAAGTTCTCGCTGAACCATACTGATAAAAGAGGAAATAGCTGAGCAGGTTGAATACAAGCATGGCCTCCACCGGGAGAGGGAGCATAAACCCTTCCAGTAATCCGAAGGCGAAAACGACGATGCCGAGCACGCCAGTCCACCCCACTGCGTACCTGTATAGAAACCAGTCCATCGTCACCGCATCTATTTCCCTGATTCTCCTGCTCGACCAGAGGATCGACATGATCCAGCGCCTTCTCTGCTTGTAGAAGTCCCTGGCGGACACTGGCGGTGCAATGAATATGGGATGGGGGATGAAGCCGAACGAGTACCCCTGCTTTACTATGAGCTGCCCCATGATGAGGTCATCCGCACCATACGTTCCGTAATCCCATCCGAGCTGATATTCCACATCAGCTCTTATCACCAGCCCCTCTCCATGAACGGATTTGGGGTGGCCACCTGCATTGAAGAAATGACAGAATGAATCGCAATTTGACACTCTGACCATGTCGGCGAGCGTCGAGAGCATATGCACGCCGGTCTTTCTGAGCCGCAGGAAACCCTGTCCCGCCTCCTCCTTCATCCTGAAGATGTGCTCAAGATACTCTTCCGTGACGAGGGAGTCGTCATCAAGGTGGCATATGTAGGTCTCCCTGTCGTATCCGAGGTAATGCAGATGCTCTATGCCGTACTGCAGGGCCCTCATTTTGTGTTTTGTCCTGTTGCCTGTTTCATAGGCACCCGGAACTGTGATTTCGGTCGCTGAATAGGTGAATCTGTCCTTTTCCTCCTTAATCACGAAGAGCTCTATGCTAAGGTTGTAGGAGCGTAACACTGAGAGTATGTGCTCGACGACCATGGGATTCTGCCCGCTTGTCGTGACAACACACAGTACACGTCTTCCCTGTTCCGCGCTGGCTGAATGGTCGCATTCTATTCTGAATGTCTTTCTGTTCCTGATGAGCAGCCAGTCCTGCATTATCGCAATGGGAAAATAGAGCAGGACGAGGAGGGCTGCAGCAATAGAGACAGCAAGGGAGAATGAATGCATTGCTGAGGGGAATACGAATTTCATATTTACCAATTCTGCCAGAATGAGTCCGCAGACCGCCAGCCGCACGTGCCGGACAGTCCCATGAAAATGGACCTCAAACCGTTTTCGTGGAGAGACAGGGAACAATGCCATGCCCAGGGCGGGGAAGCTCTGTTCCCGTCCTCATAGCGTCAGTATGAGATAAACTATCAGCACGACCGCGATAAAGAAGGAAATGATGCCTGTCGCTATCTCTCCAAGCGACGAAGGTGAATAATCCCCTGCCTCGATGCTCCTTTTGTTGACAAGGAATGTTCTGAGCGCCATTATCTGCATGAAACCCCCGGCAACAACGAGTGCTATCCCTATTGCTGATGAAAGGTGGTATGTTGTTGTCGGCGCGGACGGAACCAGTTCCTTGATTATGATGCCGAATTTTGCAACGACGAAGCCCAGCGCAATAACGGTTATGCCTGTGCGAATCCATGCGAGGTATGTCCGCACATTGGCCATGTGATCCGTCACATGGGATTTACCCTCTTCCATATGCAGGAAATAGCCATCGTGACCTTATGCTTTGTCCAGCCACCAACCGGCCTTCGTCATGCAGTGCGACCATCTCACAGTCACGCATTCTGATTCACGCCCTGGGATTCCAGCGCAGGAGAAGATGCCGATTTCCCCATGACATCTTTATCAGGTGGCGGTCTTTCCGTCTTCTCCCCGTCGCATATATTATAAAGAACCTCTAGCATTATCCGTGCAGAGCGGGATGCACGTTGAAGTCGGAATATGAGTTGACACTTTTTCTCATTCTGGCAGGTGAGATCTGAATGTATCTGAAGGAGATAACGCTTGAAAATTTCAAGTCATTCGCAAAAAAGGTAAGGGTTCCGCTGCACCCCGGTTATACGGTGATAACCGGGCCGAACGGGTCCGGCAAGTCGAACATATCGGATGCAATACTCTTCGTACTGGGACCTAAAAGTTCCAAGGTCATCAGGGCAGGGAAGCTGACCGATCTGATTTACAATGGCGGAAAGTCCAGGAATGCAGCCTCGTTTGTCACGGTGTCCGTCGTGTTTGACAACAGCGACCGGACTATACCAATAGACAATGACGAAGTGGTGTTCACCAGAACGGTGAAGCGTGCATCGGATGGTGACGACTACACCTCCTACTTCTACGTCAACGAGCGGCGCTCCTCCCTTAGCGAATTCGACGCGCTCCTCCGCGATGCGAAGCTCAGTGCGGACGGCTATAATTTCGTCCAGCAGGGGGATATAACAAGGATAATCGAGATGGGCAACACCGAGAGAAGGAAGATTCTTGACGACATAGCAGGCATAACCGCCTTTGATGCCGAGATTGAGAATGCGGAGAAGGAAAAGGCTCAGGTTGAAACGAATCTGCTCACGGCTGAATCGGTGCTCAACGAACTCAGGTCTGAACTCAGGAGGCTGGAATCGGAAAAGAAGGCCGCCGAACGGTACATTGCAGAAAAGAAGAGGCTCGATGATTCACGCCTGACGCTGGCAATGAAAAGGCTGGCGACAACGGAAGAAGAGATTAAATCGGTAACCGGGCAGATTGAAAACTACGAATCGCAGATACTGAAGCTGAGGGAGGAAATTGAAAAAGGGAAGGAGGAATCCGTGAGGCTTCAGGAGGATCTCAGGAAGAAGGACGAGGAACTCAACAATTCGGGCGGGCAGGAAGCAAAGGAACTGAGGGACAGGCTCGATGCTGCAAAAATTGCCAGGGCCAGGAACACGGACGCATCCGCAACATCCCGGACAGAGCTTGAGGAAAAGAAGGCTGAACTTTCAGGAATGAAGAAAACGCTCGCAGAGAGGCAGAAGGTGCTGGAACGCCAGAAGAAATCGCTGGGCGTAATGCAGGAAAGTCTCTCCTCTCTTCAGAATGAGCATGACTCAAAAAAGAATGAGCTCCAGGAGCTGGAAAAGAAGCTCGTGGAGGGAGACGACAGGTCGCAGAAGATCCAGAAGGAGAGGAATCAGCTCGTTGTGAGCGTCACCGAACTGCAGGGCAGGATCAGGGAGATGCAGCTTGAATCCGACAGGCTGGCCGACGCCATCGACAGGCAGGCGAAGGAACTGGCACTGCTGGAGGAAAAGAAGAGTTCAAAGGATTTCGAGTTCAAGGACATCGTGTGGAAACTCAAGGAGACGGGGAAGAGCAGCAGGGAGAAGGAGGACGAGCTTAAGGTATGCCAGGATTCGTTCAATATAAAGAAGAAGCGTGAGGAGGCGCTCTCCTCCGCGGTACAGGAACTGGAGAAGGAGTTAAAGCAGGTAACCAGGGAATATGAAAGGGCAAGGGCTCAGAACGATGCCAGGGCGGATGCAAGGCTCGGAAACGGCGGGGCTCTCAGAGCCGTCCTTGAGGCAAGGGACAGGGGGGAGATAAAGGGCGTATACGGAACAGTTTCCGAACTCTGCAGGATCGAGGACAAATTCACTGATGCAGTATTCTCTGCATCAGGGAGCAGGATGCAGGCGGTCATCGTCGAGGATGATGGCGTGGCGGCCGCATGCATAGGCCTTATCAAGAGGGCGGGTCTCGGCAGACTGACATTTCTGCCGCTCAACAAGATGATAGAGGGAAGACCCAGGGGAAAAGCGGTGATGATGCAGCCCCAGACACTCGGTTTCATGATAGACCACATGTCGTTCGACGAGAAATTCAGGCCGGCGATGTGGTACGTATTCGGGGACACGCTTGTTGTCGGCGGCATTGACGAATTGCGAAAACTGATGGGCGGCATAAGGCTGGTGACGCTTGAAGGCGACATAGCCGAGGCAAGCGGTGCCATGATTGGCGGTTCGCTGGACCGCACAGCGGGAAAGGCGCTTACCGAAAAGGGAAAGGTGGAGGAGCTCGGCTCAAGGCTGCGGGGTCTCGTTGCCGAATCGGAGGAGAAATCGGCCGAACTCTCCTCCGTCCGTTCAGAGCTTCAGGTGCTGGAGGAGAGGATACGCTCGATAAGGTCGAACATGGGAGAGGGAACGGTAAGCCTGGACGCACTCAACTCCCAGAAGTCGCTGATCGAGAAGGAACTGAACACATTCACATTTGAGATAAAGAAGCTCAGGGACTTCCTTTCGGAGAGCGAGAAAAAACAGGCGGCTGTCAAGGCACAGCTTGACGAGGCCAAGAGGAAGGAAGAGGAACTCGGCAAAAGGCTCAACTCAAAATCAGAAGAACTCCTGGCCGACAAGCCCAGGGAAATCAGCAGCCGCATCAGCACGCTCAGGGAGGAGGTACACTCACTCTATGAACAGATTCAGAACATCAGACTGGGTCTGGGCACGGGCAGGACGGAACTGCAGTTCATAGAGAAAGAGGTCTCCGGGCTGGAGAGCAGCATTTCGGAGGCAAAGGAGGCCATTGCCTCCCTCGACTCCAGGATCTCGGAGTATGATGAACAGGCAGCGAAGTCCGGCATAGAGGTTGCTGCCCTCCAGAAGATGGAAGACGAGCTTTACAGATCGCAGTCATCCCTGAGGGCGCAGCGCGACGCCCTGCTTCAGGCGAAGATATCACTTGAAGCCGGGCTGTCGAAATCATCGGAGCGTGCCGACACGCTCAATGACCTGAAGATCAGGCTCAAGACCAGCATAGTGGAAATCGAAGGACGCAGGAGGGAGATTGAAGAGGAAATCAGGGTGCTCGGCGAAGCCGGTGCTGTTAAACTTGAGGAGAACCTGACGATGGAGAAGCTGAAGGAGGCGATTGCAGAGGCCGAAAAGACAATTGGTTCGATCGGCGGTGTCAACATGCTTGCAATCGAAAGTTACGATCACACAAGGTCGAGGTGCGAGGACCTCGATTCCGAAATATCCGCATTCCTAGAAAAGAAGAAGTCGCTTTTACACCTTGTCGAGGAGATAAACAAGAAGAAGAGATCCGGCCTGATCACTGTTTTCACTTCCATAAACGGCAATTTCTCCCAAATCTATTCGCAGCTCTCTGGCGGCAACGAAGGCGAGCTCGTCCTGGAAAATTCCGACGACCCGCTGCAGGGCGGGCTGCTGATACGCGTAAAGCAGAAGGAGAAGAAGACGCTCAGAATCGAGGCTCTGAGCGGCGGTGAAAAGAGTCTTGCCGCGCTTGCCTTTATATTCGCCATACAGCAGTACGACCCTTCCCCCGTCTACGTCCTGGATGAGGTAGACATGTTCCTCGACGGCATAAACACGGAGGCTGTGTCGAAGATGGTCAGGGGACTGTCCAACACTGCCCAGTTCCTGCAGATTTCGCTCAGAAAAGTGACGCTGAACAGCGCCGACAGGCTCATAGGCGTGACAAAGCAGCTTTCAGGCGTGTCCGAGGTGTTCCTGAGGGAGATGCCGGAGGATAGCGATATGCAGCAGGCCGAAATGCAGGGGGCGGAGGAATAGATGACGGAGGAGTCCGATTTCAGGGCGATATTCAACGAGCTTCTGTTCCAGAAATCGCTGCTGGTGGAGGATGCAAAGAAATACACCCGCCTTGACAGGTATATGGAGATCGCAAAATCGCTGCCAGAGGCCGACCATCATGCCATCAGGGATCCTTTCGACAGGAGCATTGCCATCGTATTCGAACTTGTCATTAGCAATAACATGGATCCGAGATCAATAGACATCGTGAATTTCTCCCGTCTGTACCTGCAGAAGGTCAGGGAGGAGAACGCCGTCAATTTTGTCGTTTCCGGCCGCATCATATTCATGGCGTGGAGCGTGCTGAGGCTTGAGAGCGACATGATGCTGAGCAGAATAGTGAAGGAGAAGGAGGAGCGTGCTGATGTAAACCCCAACTTCTTCTACATATTCGACGACGATCCTGTAAGCTTCGATGATGAATTCGAGCTTCAGCCTGCCATAAGGTCCAATTTCTCGAGGGAGGTCAGCATCATGGATCTGCTCGACGCCTTCACGGAGGCGCAGAAGGAGATCGAGGAGCACCTGACGCGCGCCTCGTCTGCCGCTGTCATGCCGGAAAGGAAGTTCAGCGACAATGCCCACAGGGAGGACCCTGAAAAGGAAATTAACTTTGTCCTGGAAAAACTCTATTCGCTCGGACCGGGACCCGTTGCCTTTTCGGACATGGCGTCGACAAGGGATGAGGTCGTTACCGTCTTCCTGGCAATGCTCTTCCTCGCCAGGCTCGGAAAGATACGGATATGGCAGGAGGACGAAGGCAGCCGGGAGATTTATCTTGAGCCCACCGGCCAGCAGCAGTATGTGACGGTTGAGTTCAGCGGAGAAGCCCAGCAGGAGCCTGGTCTCTGATACAGGCCGGAGGAATGAATTTGGAGGAAAAGCTGCTCGTCATCGAAGCAATGCTCTTTTCATCCGGCAGGCCGCTGCATCCCGGGGAGATATCCGCGAGTTCCGGCATCGAGGTAGCCGAGGTCAGGAAGGCGCTTAGAAAACTTAAGCGCATTTATGACGGCAGGAGCACTTCCGTCGAGATACTGCGCATAGGTGAAAAGTACTCCATGCAGCTCAGGAAGGAATTCCAGGTGAGCGCCAGGACGGTTGCGCCGACGGGCCTTTCGAAGGATCTGCTCAACACGATATCGGTGATTGCATACTACCAGCCTGTGCTGCAGAGCGAACTCGCCCGGAAAATCGGCCCCAGGATATATGAGAGCGTCGCAAAACTGCGCGACCTCGGCCTCGTCAGTGTTAGGTCGAAGGCCCATTCTCTTGAACTGACAACAAGTTCCAGGTTTGCTGAATTCTTCGGCATAGAGGCGAGGAACAGCTCCGAGGTCAGGCAGTATTTTGAAAAGCTTCTGTCCGAGAAGCGGTGAACCGCATCATTTTTTCTTCCTTCCCCTGACATCGGTCCGCTCTATGAACTCTTTAAGTGCGGCGGCGTTGTTGGCAACGGTCTCCCTGGTTGAATAGAGCAGCGTGACCATTCCCCTTGCCGCTCTCTCCCTGATGGCTTCGACAAGCGTATTTTTCCCCTCCAGCTCCTTCCAGTATTTTGCCCTGAATTCATTCCACCGCTCCCTGTCGTGCGAAAACCATTTTCTGAGTTCGTCGGACGGCGCTATGTCCCTCAGCCATTCATCGATGGACGCTTTCTCCTTTGAGAGCCCCCTGGGCCAGAGCCTGTCGACAAGCAGCCTGTATCCATCCGAACTTTCCGGCACATCATATATTCTCTTTATTTTTAACGGCATGCGGACTCATCAGGCGGCAGATCGGATTACGGGAATATTAGGCTAATCCCTGTATTGGACCAGGCCGAAGCCGTGGCTGCATTCCCGTACAGGAAGGGCGCGCCCGAGCCGGAATTCGAATCCGGGTCCGAAGATCCGCAATCTTCAAGGATGTCCTGGCTACCCCACTCGGGCCTGTGCGCCGCAATAAAAAACATTGCGATGCTGTTCTTATTCTTATCCATTGCATGTGCCTGCCCGCCCATGTAAAACTACTTATTTCAGCTTTATAAGGACTACCGGATGTCCACCGGCGGGAACAGTCAGCCGAATACCGGAACGAGGAGCAATGCGGTTCTCACCTCCATTCTCTCTTCAAGGATTGCCTACGCCCTGAACTGGTACACTACAGCCCCGGCACTGGTCACCATTGCGCTGGCGTACGGCGTTTCATCGACGCTGTCGGGGCTGATAACTTCATCGTTTCTGCTGGCGGTGGGCATATTCCAGATTCCTGCCGGCGTCCTTTCCTCGAGGTTTGGCGCGAAGCAGACTGCCATGAACGGCCTGCTTGTGCTCTCTGTCTTCAGCATCGCCACCCCGTTTGCGCCCAGCTACCTCATCCTTCTGCTGTTCCGGTTCATTGCAGGTGCTGGAGCGGCCCTGTTCTTTTCTCCCGCGGTCGGCATACTTTCATCCTTCTTCAGCAGGGAGAGGCGGACACATGTCATAGGCTACTACAATGCTGCATTTGATCTCGGCGCCGGCGTTGCCATACTCTTCTGGCCGTACATAATCAAGTTCACGGACTGGCAGATAGGCGTCATCGCCGGCGGCGCGATTGCACTTGCGACCTATTTTGCCAGCATGTACACAATACGTATGGAGGATGCCATTGAGAACGTTTCCGCCGGTGTCACGCCCGCGGAAATCGCCGCTGTGCTGAAGAACAGGAATGTCTGGTTCATTGCGCTCGGATTTGTCGGTGTATGGGGTGCATACACCGCGACAAGCTCATATCTCTATATCTATTCGGTGGACTACCTGAAAATCGACACCTTCGGCGCGAGCATCCTTTCCTCGCTCATACTGTTCATCGGCCTGATCGGAGGTGTGCTGAGCGGTCCGCTGCACAGAAACATGAAGAATGCGCGCAAGCTTCTGGTGGTGAGCGTGATCGCATTCACCCTCTCGATGCTCTTCTTCCTGTCCGGCTCTGTGATCGGTGCCGTTGCAGGCAGCATACTCACAGGCATACTCTTCACTGCCGGCGTGTCCATAACATACGCACTTCCTGCGCATATGCCATCTATCGGCCTGAAAAACATACCGCTGGCGGTCAGTCTGGTGAACGGAATCCAGGTCATCGGCGGTTTCTGGGTTCCGTTCGTTTACAGTGCAATTGCATTCAGCTACGGTTTCGAATACGCCTGGCTTTCGATGGTAATAATCTCTGTCGCCTTCCTGCCATTCTACCTGCTCCTGCCGGATATGGCAGGATGAAAAATCAGAGCCTGGGCCTCTTCCTGAATGTCGTCGCGTAGCCTGCTATCTTGTTTCTCATCATGATGGACTTGACATCTGTAAGTTTGGCAACGATCTGCTTATTGTGCTCATAGTCTGCCGTGAAGAGCGTGGGGTATCTGCTGACCAGCTCGACCGCCACCCTTTTTATGTACGTAGGTCTGATATTGCCCATTATATCCACTGCTGTAGGTGAGTCGCACAAATGCGTTCATATTTAAACATGTCGAAGCAGCTCATTGCCCCCTCATCTAACAGCATGCGCCGGCGCAGAGGAATGCACATGGGGAATGCGTGTTTGCGTGCCCCACCGCTGCGGAACAGCGCTACTTTTCCCTCCACCTGGTGAAGGCAGCCGCGATTCCCATGAAAATGAGCGTTGCAACGAGTAGTCCGGCGACATAGAAGAACTGTGTCTGCGTGGACACCCTTGTTATCCCCACCACACTGTCGGCCAGCAGGGCAGAATAGGTTGTCGGTGCAATGTAGGCAATCCACCGCACGCCTGCCGGTATGGCTGTTATGGGATAGAATATCGGCGGTATTATCGATATCACGGAAAACACCAGGCTCGCAATCGGCCATATCTCCCTGAGCTGCCTGAAGAACGAAGATATCATGAAACCGAGGCTCGACGACATCACCCATGTCATGAATATTATGCCGAGCAGGGAAAGGAAAACAGATGCAGTCAGGTGCACGACCAGGGATAGCACAGCAAACAGTACCGCAAGAGGAGGAACAATGAACACGAGCTCCGATATCGCTATCCCCGTGGCGTATGAGAATGCACGTACCGGCGACGCAACATATAGCGCCTGCAGATGCCGCTCCAGGCGTGCATATGCTGCATCATTGAGCATCATGTTTCCGGTGAAGACCGTCGTGAACACTATTGCGCCGACAATGCCGTAAGGGAGCTCCGCCCTTGGGCTGACGAGGTAAAGAAAGTAGATGAACGTAAAGGGCGAGAGCGATATGGATATCAGTATCGTCGTCTGCCTTCTCAGAGCGATGAGACCGTTGAGCACGAGCAGTATGGCCATTGCCCGGAGCTGGAGCCTAAGTTTCATCTTCCTCCGCGCTCCCGACCAGCTGTATGAATGCCTCTTCAAGCGTCACGGGACCGACAGATATTTCGGTGTTCGCACGACTCGCCCTTTCCGCAAGCTCCATTGCCCCCTTCCTGTCGGTCAGGACGAGCAGCCTGTTTCCGTCCTCCACAATTTTTCCATATCCGTCAAGCAGCTCCCTCGGTGCCCTGATACTCATGATCGCCCTGTAGTCGGAGCCGACAACCACCTTGAGCTCTGGCACGCTGCCCGTAAAACGGACCCTGCCTCTGCTGATCACAGCAAGCTTTTCGGACAGCCTCTCAGCCTCGTCAAGGTAATGGGTGGTTAGAAGGATTGTCGACCCCTTCTGCCTTATCTCCTCAATGAGCTTCCACACTTCCCTTCTTGCCACCGGATCCATACCCAGTGTCGGCTCGTCGAGGAATATCACCGGCGCCATCGTTGCTAGGACCGTAGCGACCATCGTCCTCTGCTGCAAACCGCCGGAAAGCTGAAGTGCAGGCACATCAGCGAAGCCGGACAGTCCCATCTCCTCCATGACCCATTCAGTCCTGCTCTTCGCCTCCTCCCTCCCGAAACCCCTTATCCTCAGGTAGTTGTAAGAATGCTCACGCGGCGTAAGGTGGAAATACGGCCTTACATCCTGCGGCACAAGCGCAATGTTCTCCCTGACCTGTGCCGTTTCAAGCATGACGTCATGGCCGAGTACGCTCACGCTGCCCGATGTCGGCACCAGGAGCGTCGACGCTATCTTGACGAATGTAGTCTTGCCGGCCCCGTTCCTGCCGAGAAATGAGAAAAGTGTGCCTTTTCCCACTTCTATGTCTATTCCCTGGAGAGCAGTAACACTCCTCCTTCTGGTATGGTATGTTTTTTCAAGCCTTGACGCTTCGATTGCATTCGGCATGGTATCGTCTGTCCGGACATGTGCAGAGGGAAGGCGCCTCTCATCTGTAGCTGAATGAGAATGAAACCCCGCTGTTTCCCCTGTTTCTCGAGAGCCCCGTATCCGTGAGGCTCTCCTGCATTGCTCGCAACTCCTTCAGTCTAATAAGTTTAACCGGATAACCCGAGAGCAGTCTGCTTACCCCCTCGACATGTCCGTCCCCTATCACCGCAACAACATTGCTGCTGTCTCCGGCAAGTTTGCGTATCCCCGATGCCATGTATTCATTCCTTTCGTCTATCAGGACTCTCTTAAGCGACGGGAATTTCTTCCCAAACTGATCTATGTATGCCGTATCATTTTCCTGATACTGTTCAAGCTCCCCCTCGATCCTCTTCCGCCCCGCAAATTTCGCCGCAACTGAGTTCAGAACGAGGTATATCTTCTCCTTCAGTGACATGGATTTGAATGCCCTGTCGAAGAACTCGGACGCCTTCATGTCGATGCAGTGGACGGGGACGCCAAGGAGCGAGGCCGCCTCGTTGGCTGCAAGCATTTCTGACCCGACAGTGGTGCCGTAACTGCTTGCAACCTTCGCCTGGAAGTCGCCGAGTGATCTGTAAACCCTGCTCTGTCCGTCTCCCGCCTGCCGCCTGACATTTGCAAGGAGCCCTGCCAGCCTCTCCTCGTCAAGCTCAAGACAGACGGCTGCCGGCCTCTCCTGGAATATCACGGACCTGACAGCGTCCCCTATGTTGAATACATGACCTACTCCGACTAGTGTAATCACGATTCAAATATCCCGGCAGTCAATATATCAATCTTCGCAAGCCCCATGCCCGTGTCCCTCGCCGGCAGGCGGTCACACTTTCCGAAGAGTCAGGCAGATGAATGAATCCGCACGACGTAGAGGGCGGTTTCTCAGGCCTCCTTCCAGCTGAAAACTGACATTGCGAGTATGAAAAATACCACTGCAAGGACGGCACTCACGGCAAGATCGACCATCGCACCGCTGAAATTGGAATAGACCATGACAGCATTAAGGCCGTCGATGATGTAGTAGAGCGGAAGCACATGCGCCACTGCCTGCAGCCATCCCGGCATGATGGAAACGGGGAAAAATGTGCCTGCAAGGAACATCATCGGGAATGTGATTATGTTGCCGATGACCGAGGCGCCCTCCTCCGTCCTCGAGATGGAGCCTGCAAACGTACCGAGAGAGACGAACAGGATGACGCCGGCCAGCAGGAATGGGATCACAAGCGGCGTAACCGTCACATGCGCGTTGAAAAGGAAGTACCCGATGGCTATCATTTCGGCGGCAGATGCAAGTGCAATAAAAGTGAAGAAGATGAATTTGGAAAGGATCCACTCCCCCCTGGTCAGCGGCGTAAGTGAAAACTGCCTGAATATCTTCTCCTTTTTGTAGGAGCTGACGACGTATGTCATCGAGAACATCGGAGATGTGAGGATTGTGAAGCCTATAAGCCCCGGCACGAGGAAATCTATGTAGCTCGTGGCAACAACGGAGTTCGTGTGCTCGCTGACGCCTACGACACTGTGAGCCCCGCTCAGATGCAGGTTGAAGTTTTCCACCACTATGTTTATTGCCTGTGCAGCAATCTGTGAGGAGGACTGCGTTGGATTGTAGTAGAAAGAGAGGTTGACGGCGGTGCCCGATGACACCATCTGAGGAAAATTCGACGGTATCAGCAGCGCGGCGGTTATGGAATTCTGTGTAATGTAGGTGTGCAGATTCGCTGCGGGAGGTATGAAATGCAGCTTGACGAGATGTGTGCTGTTCAGCGCCTCCATGAACTGCTGCGCGGCGGGCGCCGGTCCGCTGAGATTCTGGACGTAGAGCGGCACGGCCCCGCTGCTCCCGCCTGAAAAGATTGCGCCGAATACGGCCACCAGTATGACAGGAAATATGAATGTGAAGAATATACCTTCCCTGCTCCTGCTGAAATTTTTCGTGTATACCGCAAGATCGCTCAGCACCCTTGAAATTTTCATCACTCTTCCTCCACCTTCCCCACCATTTTCACGAATACATCCTCGAGACCTTCCTGCCTGAGTTCTATCCTTTCGAGAGGCCTGCCGCTCATTCCGGCAATCCTCAGCGCATCAAGTATCTGCTTGTTTTCCCTGATGCGTATATCGACAACGCTGCCTGCAAGGGTGCACTCCAGCCCTGTCCCTGCCCTGATATCCTCAAGCAGCGAGGCGTCACCGTTGATTCTCAGAATCCTTGCACCGCCGCTGCTTCGTATGATGTCGTCCGGCGTTCCCTCGATCATCATTCTGCCGTGGTTTACTATACCCACCCTGTCTGCCAGTATTTCGGCTTCCTCAAGGTAGTGCGTTGTGAGCATGATTGTCCTTCCCTCCGATTTCAGTTTTCTTATGACATCCCACATGTTTCTGCGTGCCTGCGGATCCAGTCCCGTCGTGGGTTCATCAAGAAATATTACCTCCGGATTGTTTACGAGGGCAAGGCAAAGTCCGAGTTTCTGTTTCTGCCCGCCGGAAAGTCTTTCAAAATATGTGTTCTCCATGTCCAGGAGATCCACCAGCCTGAGAAGCTCGCCGGATCTGTCCGGTATGCCGAACAGTCTGCAGTAGTGCCTGATGGCCTCTGCCGGCGTTATCTTTCCGATGAAATTGAAGTCCTGCGGTATTATGCCGACGCGTTTCCTGAGCGCCCGGGAATTTTTCCATGGGTCTGTCGAAAGAATGGACACGCTTCCCGAATCGCCTTTTCTCAGTCCTTCCATTATCTCTATTGTTGTGGTCTTCCCGGCGCCGTTGGGACCGAGCAGACTGTATACCTCACCCCTCTTTATGCTGAGATTGAGATGGTCTACAGCCTTCAGGCTGCCGTAACTCTTCACCAGTCCTTCCACTTCAATGACAGTTTCCGCCACTGCCTCATCACTGCCTCCGGCCGTCAGGCTTCGGCCGATATGCCGTTCATTCAACCTGAAGTGCCTATAAAACTTTACGGAAAAGGCCTGGCGGCGGACAGGTGTTACTGTATTTCAGCATCGGTGCTTTCAGCGAATGCCGTCGTCGATGAATTTCAGTACCTTTTCAGGAAGCCTCCAGCCGGCTGCACCGAAATTCTCATGAAGATGATCGGCGCTGCTCGACTTCGGTATCGGGAGTGCTCCCTTGGAAATGAGCCAGTTGAGTGCGACCTGGGCCTTCGTCCTGGAAACCATGCTTGCCGCTTCGGCGAGTATTCTGCCGGTTCTGCCGCTGAATACCTTTCCCCTCGACAGTGGTTCGTAGGCGATGATGCCTATGCCCTCCTTCCTGCAGTAATCCGTCAGGCCGTTTTCCGGATTCCTGTCGGCA
Source organism: Candidatus Sysuiplasma jiujiangense (assembly GCA_019721075.1). Taxonomy (NCBI): domain Archaea; kingdom Methanobacteriati; phylum Thermoplasmatota; class Thermoplasmata; order Candidatus Sysuiplasmatales; family Candidatus Sysuiplasmataceae; genus Candidatus Sysuiplasma; species Candidatus Sysuiplasma jiujiangense. The sequence continues at coordinate 13,595 of JAHEAD010000011.1, read as the reverse complement.
AGGCTGTACGAAACCTGGTCAGAGATTATGTCGTACCTAGACATATGGCTCCTGGCATCATGTATGAGCTCCGGGCCGAAGTTGCTCACGCCAATGTACCTCACCCTGCCGTCATCAACGAGCTTTTCCATCGCCTTCATCGTTTCGCGCAGGGGTATGTCATCGCTTGGCCAGTGTATCTGGTAGAGGTCGATTTGCTTCCTCCTGAGACGCTTCAGGCTCGCTTCCGCGGCCCTGATGACATCGTCGTAATGGAGGTTCGTCTGCCAGACCTTTGTCGCAATGAACACCTCCCTGCCTTCTGCCGCCTCTCCCACAAGCTCCTCGGTATGGCCTCCCCCGTACATTTCAGCCGTATCAATGAAACTGTAGCCAATTTCAAGTGCGTTCCTGATTGCATCCATTTCTCGCCGATCGTTTGAGTTGTCCGGCTTCGAGCTTCCGCCCATCTTCCATGTTCCGAGGCCGATGTCAGGCATCCTCACCTTTTCCCTGCGGCCGAATTCCAGTGATTTCATGTTGCGTATCGGCCATCCGGATCTGTTCTGCCTGTATTAAAATGAGAGGTTTTTCCGGTGGTATCGGCTGACTGGAGGGAGATATGTCTTTTTGCCACCATGGGCAACAGTAAACTATAATTGAAGGTATTGTGAGCCGTTGCGGAGCAATCCATGTTCTACGACGGTTATTTCGGCATCCTGGATTTCGTAATAGCGATTACCGCTGTGTCCATGTTCGCATCAACAGTCAGAAGACAGCCCGGTGATCCAACATACTGGATACCGTTCAACCGCTACTCCCTTCTGCGGTACGCGTCCGGAGTGCTTCTGCTGTTCATATCCATCCTGTTCAGTTTCAGGAGAGACGACCTGTTTTCCTATGCGGTTGCCCTTGCCGGAATGTCACTGTTTCTGGCAGGCGCCGTGTTTTTCTTTGGCGCAAAGTCGCCGCTTTCACGCATAATTGCAACAGAGGGGGAGGAGGGTCCGGCGCTTTCACCCGCCGGCTTTTACAGGTTCTGCAGGCATCCTATGTATTTCGGTCTCATACTCTGTTCGTTCGGTCTTGCGATCGAACAGCTGAGCCCTGCCGGAACGGTGGTTGCCATCGTTGTCGTAATACCCGTGGTGGTCAGGTCGGTGCATGTCATAGACGCTTACTGGCGTTCGAAGACTGGTGCGGCATATGCCGCTTACCAGAAGGACGTAAATGCCCTGTTTCCGTCACGGAAAAATGCATGGCGCGGGGATGCCCCGGACCGGATGCAAAAAATATAACCCAAGACACTTTCCCTTCTGCACAATGCCTCATACATTTTCAGCGCCGGGAAAAATAATACTCTTCGGAGAGCATGCTGTTGTGTTCGGCGAGCCGGCAATATCAACGGCCATCAATCTTCGCAGCAACGTTACGGTCGCAGACTCGGATGACACCAGGCTCAACGGTTTTCCGGTAACCAGGGAAGCTGCCCCCTATGCCTTTCATGCACTGAGGCTCACCGGAAACCGCGGAAAATCGATAACCGTAAAATCGGACATACCGTCCGGCGGCGGTCTCGGCTCTTCGGCGGCCCTTTCAGCATCCCTTGTTGCCTCCCTCCTTCCGGGCGCGGAACGCCATGAGATTGCCCAGACTGCATACGACGTCGAATTCCATGCACAGGGACGGGCAAGCCCCATCGACACATCGACGGCTGTTCATGGCAATGCAATCTTCATAAGCAGCAGGACCGTTCCCGATGAGATATGGCTTGTCAGGGGGGCTGCAGTCCAGTGGCATGTGGGCAGACTCGACATCGGAAAACTCGGCGTGGTCGTCGGTTTTACCGGGCAGGGAGCCGCGACGGGTCCGATGGTCGAAAAGGTCAGAAACCTGTACGAGCGCTTCGCCACGGCCAGGGACGCAGTTGCGGAGATTGGTGCCGTTGCCATGGAAGCCAGGTCCGCCCTGAGAAACGGTGATATTGTGAAAATAGGGGATCTGATGAACAGGAATCAGGTACTGCTTTCGGTCATCGGCGTGAGCACGCGTGAACTCGAGAGCCTGATCAGCGCGGTTCTGCCCTATTCTTACGGAGCAAAGCTTACCGGCGCCGGCGGAGGGGGCAGCATCATAGCGCTCACCGACAAACCGTCCAGGGCGTCGGACGCCATTGCCGCAAGGGGTGGAATACCCTATATATGCGTGACCGGAGAAGAGGGACTCAGGAGGGAGCCGGTTGAAGGCAGACGTGATAGTTGAGTGCGGCCAGATTGCAACCCCGAAAGGAAGCGGTCAGCTTTCAGGCGACGGGATGAATTCGGTTTCGCTGACGGATGATGCAGCAATGGCAATAGCCGGCGGGAGATTCGCCGCATGCGGAAAACGGAAGAGGATCGAAAGAGACTTCACAGGCAGGAAGATCGAGCTGGGTGACAGGCTGATCATACCGTCCTTTGTCGACTGCCACTCGCACGCGCTTTTCGCAGGGAGCAGGGAGGACGAGCTGCAAAAGAAGCTGCGCGGCGTGCCCTATATGCAGATACTGAAGGAAGGGGGCGGCATATTGAGGACGGTCGCTTCAACCAGGCGGGCAAGCGTACGGCAGCTCATGTCGGAAACACGTAAAAGGCTTGACAGCATGCTCAGGAACGGCATTACCTGTGTGGAGGTGAAGAGCGGATACGGGCTGAACCTGGAGCAGGAACTCAGGATGCTTCGTGCTATCGGGAGATTAGGCTCCGAAAGACAGCTTACCGTCCCAACCTACCTGGGAGCGCATGCTGTCCCGCCCGAATCGGACAGGAGGACTTACGTCGATAATATAATAGACAGGCAGCTTCCGGCCGTCATCAGGAGCGGCCTGTCCTCAATCTGCGACATATTTGTTGAGGAGGGCGCTTTCACGACGGAAGACGCGGTCAGGATATTTGCCGCCGCCTCCAAACTCGGTTTCAGGCTGACTGCGCATGTGGATGAATTCTCAAGCACCGGCGCATCCGAAATACTCTCACGAATGGGAGCGGCAAGCCTCTCTCATCTTGCACATACCTCCTCCGACAGTTTCTCCGTTCTTGCTGAAAACGGTACAATAGGCATCATACTGCCCTCCACGCCGCTGTTTTCCCTGAGCTCGGAGTATCCGAAAGCCTCAAGGATGATTTCGGAGGGCATGGCGGTTGCCCTCGGGACAGACCTGAGTCCCAACTCCTGGAACGAGAGCATGATGCTCTCCGCACTTCTTTCAGTATACAGATGCGGCCTTACGCAGGAGGAAGCTCTCACGGCAGCAACCCTGAATGCCGCCTGCGCGGCAGGTACGGGCAGTGAGTGCGGCAGCATCGAGGCGGGCAAAAGGGCGGATTTCATATGTCTCGACATTGCGAGCTTCGGACGCCTGTTTTACAGCCATTCGGACTCTCTGATATTGTCTGTATACTCTGCAGGACATGAAGTATACAGAAGGCAATAGGAGCGGTGTCCGGTATCACTGACTTTTTCTCTGGATATTTTGCTGCATAATTTTATCTAACGAATCATGGCTCATTTCGGCAGCTTCCGGCATCCCGGGAGTCATTTCGTGCATGGAGAGGTTGCCATTGAAGTCGGAGCCGATCGGAGAGGAAACAGGTAATTACAACCTGGGCGCATTCATAGAGCTGCTGCCTGAAGCTGTCGTAATCACGGACAGGAAACTCACTGTTGTCGAATTCAATCATGCAGTGCTGAATGTACTGGGCGGCATCGAAAGGGGAAGCGAACTTTCCGTAGGAAGCGAATGGCAGAGCTACAAATCGGATGTACTGCTTTTCATCTCGACGGGAAAGAGCTTCGAATTTACGTTCACTGCCGCGAATTCCGGTTACATAGCGACATTCGTGCCCGTGGTCACCAGGGACGGAAAGGATTTTGTATACTGCACACTGCACCCCTCCGGTCAGAACCGGGGGGATGCAGGTCTCGGCCTTTCCGGTATGATAGAGGCTGTTCCGTTTCCGCTTTTTGTCGTAGATGCCGAAGGCAACGGTGTATCGTGGAACCGCGAGGCGTCCAAACTGCTGCACGACAGAAATGTTGATTTTACAGCCGGTGCACCCTTTTCCGGCATCCTTGAGATCGCCAGCCGCCCGCTGTTCGCCGATATGCTGAAGCAATGCAGCGCAGGCACAGGACAGATTTCCAGGCCGCTGGAATTCTCAGGCGGAAGTTTTTCCTCCGGCCGGGATGCGGTTAAATTTACTGTGACGCAGTATGACGGTGGAAAGAAGGGAAGATATTATTTCCTCATCGGCCGCACACACAGGAAGTACCAGGCGTCAGCATCAAGCGCCGGCATCGATGATGAGGCTGTGAAACTGCTGCACCTGCTGAGCGAGACAGAGCAGTTTCTGGAAAAGGACGGCTACTTCAGCAAGATGGCGCAGGGCATTGCAGATGCATATGACGCCGGCGCTGTGATAATATTCGAAGAAGCCGAAGGCATGGCAAAGGTGATAGGCGAAACGGCGTGTCCCGTCGGTATTTCAAGGAGACTGCTTTCGTGTGAGGGGGGAAACATATTCGAAAGCGAACTGATGCGGAGCGGAGAAGAGACAGTTGTGACCGAGGACAGCCAGTACCAGACCGCTCTCAGATATCTCTACACTCCGTTTGAAAGGCTCGTCTCCATTCCGCTTGTTTACGATGGAAGATCCGTAGGCGCAATATTCATGCTCTATATGGACCGAGGGCCGGCTGAGGAGGACGACCATTCTTATCTCACAGTGCTCTCCGGGATAGCTGCCAGAAAACTGACGGTGTTCCGCAGGATTCAGGGAATCAGGCTCGAATTGCAGGTACACAGCACTCTCTGGGATATTGTAAGGAAGCTTGAAAAGTCGTTCAGATCGTCTCAGCTCTACCAGTCACTCTCCAGGGAACTGCGCTATCTGTTTAGCGGATACGCCTCGTTCACATTTTTCAGGACCGGAGACGGAACGGACTACACAATGGTTGCGGCGGACGGAGCCAAGCCGGAGGGCAAGGGCAAGTCAGCCGTTTCCGGCGAAACATTTGACGGTCAGGCCATTAAATCGGACGTCTGGATTCTCGGAAAGGAGCAGAAATCGCTCCGTGAGGCGCTTCAGGTCGACGCGGAAGTGGATGTCGTAATCGTCAGGCATGCCTCACCTGGCCTGTACGGATTCACCGCGGTGGCATGCAGGGAGAAGATCGATGCTGAATCCGCCGGGTTTTACGCCGCACGTATGGCCGTCGGCCATATCAATTTCATCATATCGTCCGTGAGGGAGATAGAAAGACAGGAAAGGAGCTCAATGAGAGCGAGGCTCCTGAATATGTTGGCCGAAACATCGATGTCGTATATATCCGACGAGCGGAGACTGGACGAAATCCTCAGATGTGTCCGCGAATCCTTCCGCCCGGATGAAACTGCGATCTTCTCGCTGAAGGACGGTGTTTACGCCGGCGCCGACAACCTGCGAATGGCTAAAAACATGATGGCCGCCGAAACAATTTCAAAGCAGCTTCAGTCCGAGATAAGCGCATGCGCCGCATCCCTTGACTGCCTGAAGGCGGAAGTGAAGACTGACGGCAGGTCAGCTGTGGGCACCGAAGCGGTCCGCGAACTGCTGCTCATTCCCGCCGGTTCCGCCGGAGGTGTGGACAGGGTCGTCTCTGTCATGGCACCGGAGGGGGTAAGTTTCAGCTTCGACGATATCGAATTTGCTGAAGTCCTGTCGGCTATTGTGTCCCGTTCTGAACGTCAGAGGCGGAAGATGGCGGACATGTCTGACAGTGAGCTGTTCTACAAATCGCTCGCAACCGCAATCGCCAGTTTCAACGCGCACTTCCGGGATCGCCCGAGGGCAGAGACGCTTTCAAAGGCCCTTTACGGAATCATTCCGCATGATGATCTGGAATTGCTTGCCGACACGGGAGACGGTTTTGCGAGAAGGAAATTCACACTCAGGGAAAAGGAAAGTCCAGGCAGTCACGCACTGATATCCCTCTCTGATGTTTACGATTCTTCGCACCCGGATGAGGGAAATTGCCTTACCAGAAACAACACGCGTATTCCCTCGCTCTTCGGTCAGTCGGTCGGATCCGCTCTCGTATGCAGGATAACGGACGGCGGATCTCCATGGGGTTCGGTGGTGCTCTGGAGGAAATCACCCTGGGCATTCTCAAAAAGGGAAGGCAGGATGTTCGAGGCGGTGGTCGGCTCCGTTTCACCCTTCCTGATCGATGAAGCGCATTGATCATCAGCCTGCATGGCGGATGTTCTCAGATCAGGTCTTCGAACTCCCTGACGAGTTCGGGATATTTTTCCCTGACGGCCCTGAGTATCTCCTTCGTCGACAGGTTTTCCATCGGAACGGACGAGAGCGCATCAATGAGCTTGTCAAGCGTTTCATCGTCAAGTGATATCAGCTTCTCCTTTGCCATGTAATCTCTGTATAATTTTTCCTCGAGAAGCGCCCTCCAGCCTTCCTCGTAACGCTGGAGGTATTCCGACGATACGTCCCCGGCCTTCACAGCCTCTGCTGCAATGCGTCCGCACACGCTGCCGGCGATCACGCCGTTGCTTATTCCTCCGCCTGTAAGAGGGTCTATCATCCTCGCAGCATCTCCGACAAGCATTATGCCGTCGGAGACAGTCCTGTCAAGCGGTGCGCTAACGGAAACACCCCCGCTGACAGTTTCGAGTATGTCCGCATTCCTGAAGCGGCTGTCCTTCTCTATGAATGCATCCAGATAGTCCTTGGCCTCGCTGGCACCCTTTATTTTCGAAAGCAGAAGACCAATGCCGACATTGGCGACTTGCCTGCTCTTGGGAAATATCCATACATACCCACCTGGAGCCACAGATCCGATATAGAAGTCAGTGAATCTGGGGTCCAGGTCAAGACCTGTCATACGGTACTGCAGGTTGGAGGTGGTGTCGCGCGTCTTGAGGTTCGTGTTCATTCCGGCCCACCTGGCAACCTGCGATTCGAAACCGTCCGCTCCTATGATCAGCTTTGCCCTGACATCCCGGGTTTCTCCCATGCGCCTTAGCGTGACTCCCGAGATTTTTCCGTCGTCATGCAGGAGCGAAATGACAGCCGTCTTTGTCGAAATTTCCGCTCCGGCCCTGGCAGCAAGCATCGCGAGATGTTTGTCGAACTCGTCCCTTTCGATGACGGCACCAACCTCATCGCCGGCGTTTTTGGCATCGATCAGCAGATGCCTTCCCGAAGGGCCGAAAATACGGGCGCCGGTGACCTGATTGACGAACCAGCGCGGATCCGGCTGAATGTCCACATGTTTGAATATTTCCATGGAGACACCCTCGCCGCATCTGACCGGCGACCCTATTTCCTGTCTCTTTTCGACCAGCAGGACGTCTGCGCCGTTCATTGCCGCATATCTGGCTGCGGTGCTGCCCGAGGGGCCGGCACCGACAACAACAACATCGTATTCGTCTTTGAAGAACATAGCTGCACCGGACAATGGGAGTGATTTGTCTCAAATCACTGTTTGTACTCGATTGAAAGGCGTGCTTAAAACCTTATCCTTCGTTCAGGCGGGAACCCTGAGACCGCGCGTCCTTATAAGACTCAGGGCGCCCACCGGGCATGCCTTTACGCAAAGGCCGCAGTCCGTGCAGTCGTCATTGAAGTCCAGTATGACCTCATTAAGGTATATCGCATTTGCAGGGCAGGCACCTACGCATGCGCCGCAATGCATGCACCTGTCATCGTTTAGTTCTATCAATCCGATACCTCCGCGAACAAACTTCCAACTACTATTAAACCCTATTCAGCAGTTTATTCCGACTGAAAGCGCCGTGGACGGGACAACCGTCCGGCGTCTCTCTGCCTTCCGGTCCAGTCCACTGATTTCACTGAATAAGTTTAAATGTATTGTAGTCATAAGTGCTACAAATACATGAATCTCATTAAGCTTCTGGGGGAAAATCTCGATGAGCTCCGCCAGGAGTATGAAAGTGTCATAGCAGTGCTGAAAAACTGCGGACTCTCCGAATATGAAGCACGTTCGTACATGGCTCTTGTTGTGCTGAGTTTCGGGACGCCCCAGCGGGTCGCAGAGGTTGCCCAGATACCGCGGACTTCCGCATACAAGGCTCTGACGCTGCTGGAAAAGAGGGGGTACGCAAGTTCGTCTGCCGGCAAGCCGAAGGTATTTCATCCGGAAGACCCCATTACGAAAGGGGATGAGGTTGCCGAGCAGATAAGGGATGCATTCAGAAAACTTTCACTCGTCAGCGGCATGCTGAGCGAGAAAGGCGTTCCGCAGCTCATCTATACAATTGTCGGAAACGAAAAGGTGATGGAGAAGATTGCCGAGCTCGTCGATTCCGCGACTTCCAGACTTATAATCTCAACGCCCGCCATCAGGGATATCCGCAAGAAGATCGGAAAGAAGTTCGCCGATGCAAAGAAGCGGGGAGTGCATATTACCGTCATAACCGCCCCTTCCGTCAAACTGCCGGAGCACACCGACAGTTTCCGTGTTACGGAACTGCTCGCCACAGATATAGTGTGCGACGGAAAGAAGGCTCTTATTGCGGCCCCGGATCTTAATGCGTGCGGTTTCACCGACAATGAATCACTTGCTGAGCATCTCGAATCATTTCTGAAGATGCTCACTACAAAGCTCGCACTGAACCCTTCTGTCCGGGAATGAGTGCACCGGCACCAGGATCAGCCGGCATCCCGCTCCCGCTCCTTCATAGAGCGGACGATTCTCTTCATCTTCTTTTCCCTCTTCGAGCTTGCACGCAGAAAAGCCTCATCACGCGTATTCTCCGCGACCATGATTACAACCCTTCCGACAGAGCTCCTTCCCGTCCTCCCCTTTCTCTGTATGTACCTTATTTCGCTGGGAATGGGCTCATAGAAAACGACCAGGTCCACATCCGGGACATCAATCCCCTCCTCCCCTATGCTGCTTGCAAGCAGAACATTGAACCTGCCGGCCGCGAAATCGCCAATCGTCTTCTTCTGCTCCTTCTGGGTCATCCCCCTGTTCTTCCCGCGATCCGCCTGCCCTATGAATCTCTCGAACCTGATGCCCCTTTCCTCCAGTACGGGTGCAATACTCTCTATCGTATCGCGGTACTGCGTGAAGACCATTATGAGGCTGCCCGGTTTCCGTGCCATCTGCTCTTCCAGTATTTCCTTCAGGCGTACAATTTTCGGATGGGAAAGACTGCCGGCGGTTTTGAGCATTCCGACGACCTCCTTCACCCGGCTGTCGTTGAGAAACCCCTTCTCTATCCTGCTGGGCTTTTCAGAATTTGACAGTCTTTCAAGATACAGACGCAGCGGCTCTATTCCCTGCGTCTCCAGAAGCTCCGAGCAGTGATACGCATGGATTGCAACAATGCTGTTGTGCATGGCGCCGAACAGGTAGCCGCTTCTTTTTTTCCTTGCCATTATCGCCGCTCTCACGGAGAGAAGATCCTTCCTGGAAACCATGTCAGCCTTCTTGTAACGCAGGAATCCCATTCTCTGCAGCCTGACAATCTTCTCATGCAGCAGATCATCCATGGGCCTCAGCAGCTTGTCCATCTCATCGGTGAGCCTCACCCTCACGATATCCTCCTTCACATCCTTGATGTAGGAGTTTACATCGATGTCCTCCCTTTCCCTGATTTCCACCCTGTCTATGTTCAGTGCTGCGAGTATGTCCTCTATCTTGTCCCTCTTTGCTCCAGGAGAAGCCGTGAGGCCGAGGATGCGCACCCCCATTTCGGTGCACTGCTTTGCGACCTCAACGTAGGAGTAGTTTCCTACAGCCCTGTGAGCCTCATCGAACACACAGAGCGAAACATCGGAGAGGTCATACAGCTTCTCTTTCAGATCATTGTCTATTGACTGCGGTGTGGAAAAAATTATTCGCTTTGAAACCCACAGTTCTCTTCTGTCAGAGGCCGGAATCGATCCGGTGAAGAGCGCAAACGATTTCAGGGAGAACATTCTGTTGAAACTCTCTAGATGCTGCATCACCAGCGGGCGTGTAGGTGCAAGAAAAAGTATCTTCTTCCCTCCCTTCCTCAGCACCTCCGCTGCTGCCAGCATCGCAATCAGCGTTTTCCCAAGACCTGTCGGCAGGACAACAAGCAGGTTGCTGTCAACTGCAATCCTGGCCAGTTCGACCTGGAATTCCCTGTACTGTACAACCTTCTCCGCCAGGAACGGGTGGTAAACAAACTCCCCGTCCCTTTCTATTCCCCTTTTAGTGTCTATTGTGATGAAATCAAAAAGTGTCGACTGGGAATTCTGCACGCCTACTGCGATGAACTCACTAATATTTGATTGTGGCTCTCCAGCCCGTCCGGCAGGCGCACAGACGGACCGACAATCGAGCCGCTGATTGTGCACTCCCTTCCTGCCTCGGCCCCCCTCATTATGACGCTGTTCTCTATTGCGCATCCTTCAGAAATGCCTGCACCGGACTCGATATAAACGTTGGGGCCTATCCTTGAACCCTTCACGGCGGCGCCGCGCTCGACGGCCACCGGCCTGCTTATTGCGCAGCCGTCGACTTTTGCACCCTTCTCTATGCCCAGCCCTTCAATCGTGAGCAATATCCTCTGCGCTGTCAGGTAGGAACGGAGGGAGCCGCAGTCCACCCAGTAACCGCTGAACTGATAACCATACAGCCTGGATCCTGCGAGTCCGGGAAACACATCCTTTTCCAGCGAGAACGATCTGCCGTCCATCGAGTCGAATATGGTGCTGTCCATGATATATGTTCCGGCATTGATGAGGCGGCTGAAGGCCTCCTCCCGCCTGGGCTTCTCCATGAATTCAGTGATTGTGAAGTCCTTCTCAAGTCTCACGATGCCGAAATGTTCGGGTTCATCCACTTCCCAAAGAGATATTGTTGCAGTAGACCCCATGGATCTGTGAAAGGAGAGCATATCGCCAATCCTGAGTGAATTAACCACGTCTCCGTTGAAAACGATAAATTCGTCGCCGAGTCTGTTTCTCAGATTCCATAGCGCACCGGCAGTTCCCAGCGGCTTCTCTTCGGGCACGACCTCAATTCCGGGTCGCACATTCTCCGCGCTGGTAAAGTAGGCGCGCAAATCATCCGATCTGTATCCTGCGGCAATGTATACATTGTCCACCTCCTGAGGAATTGAATCAACAATTCTCCTGATGAGCGGGGTGCCCGCCATGTTTACCAGCGGCTTCGGTATGTGATTGGTCAGCGGTCTCAGTCTTGTACCGAGTCCTCCCGCAAGAATGACTGCACTGACCAACAGGCATCACACCATTTTCAGGGTGCAGGCCATTGAACTCACGCCGAAATGCAAACTACGTTGTTCCCTCTCAGTATGACGGAGCCTATTTTCCTTGTCTGGTCTGCCGTCCTTTCCTCGGTGTCTTCGAGAACGACGTTCATGAATTCATCATATCCGATAAGTCTGCCTTCCAGGACCCTGCTGTCCTTCAGTATCAGCGTTACGCGTTTGTTCAGCGATTTCTCGAGGAGTGCGAGAGGCATTACCATAACAACCACGCATCTAACATTGGATTGAAATTTAATGCTTTCGCTCTTTTGCCGTGAAAAAAACATAAATGAAAAAATGTAAATGGTTTGAACTGTCTGCGATGCAGTGTCCCTGAGCCGGCGGCTTCAGTATTCGTCTCCGCCCATTCCGCCTGCGCCGGGCCCGCCCCTCGGAGGCGTGAGATCCTTGGCCTTTGATGCTATTACGTCGTCTATCTTCAGTATCATAACGGCCGCGTCCGTTGCGGAGTGTATTGCCTGCTTTCCGACGCGTATCGGTTCAATGACCTTCTCCCTCTTCATGTCACCAACTTTGCCCGTGACAACATTGACGCCGGCTGATACCTGTCCGTTCTTGTGTGCCTTCCGGATGTCAATCAGTATGTCAATCGGGTCGAGACCCGCATTTTCGGCCAGTGTTGTCGGAATGACCTCCATCGCCTCTGCGTATGCCTCAATCGCAATCTGTTCCCTTCCGCCGATGGATGTTGCATAGTCCCTAAGTTTAAGCGCCAGCTCTGTGGCTGTCGCGCCTCCGCCGTATGTCATTCTTCCGTCTTCGATTGCAACAGAGACCACGCTGGTGGCGTCGACAAGTGAACGCTCAATCTCGTCGACAACATGCTCTGTCCCGCCGCGTATCAGAACTGAAACAGCCTTCGGATTCTTGCATCCGGTGACAAATGTCATTCTGTCATCGAGCACCTTTTTCTCTTCGACGAGCTGTGCGTTTCCGAGGTCCGAGGGTGTCAGATCGTCTATTCTGCTGACTATATTGGCGCCGGTGGCCTTGGCCAGTTTCTCCATATCGGACTTCTTTACCCTTTTGACAGCATAGACCTTGTTCTTTGAAAGGTAGTGTGCGGCCAGGTCATCGATGCCCTTCTGGCAGAACACGACATTTGCACCGCTTTCGTTCACCTTCTCAACCATCCTCTTTATCATGTTTTCCTCTTCGGTGAGGAAGAGCTGCAATTTCGAAGGGTCGGTTATCTCTATCTTTGCGTCAATCTCCGTCTTCTTGATTTCGAGTGCCGCATCGAGCAGTGCTATTTTTGCCTTTTCGACCTGTTTCGGCATTGCCGTGTGCGCGGCCTCCTTGTCGACTATGATACCGGAAATGAGCTCTGTTTCGTCTATGCTTGCGCCATGCTTCTTCACGAACTGAATGTTGTCGTCGTCGACCAGGTATTTTCCGTCCCTCTCCTCCACAACAGAGGTAACAGCGTCAACAGCAACCTTCGCGAGCACGTCCATTGAGCTGCTGGCACTCTTGCTGTACATGGCCGTCTTTGCAATGTCCACAAGGACATCCTTGTCCTTAACTGAAACGGGAAGAGATATCTTCTCAAGGACTTCGATTGCCTTTGCTTCGGCCATTCTGTAGCCCTTGATGATGACCGTCGGGTGGACGTTCTGCTCTATGAGCGATTCAGCCTTCTTCAGGTATTCGCCTGCAAGAACCACCGAAGTCGTTGTGCCGTCGCCGGCCTCCTCATCCTGAGTCTTTGCAACCTCAATGATCATTTTTGCCGCCGGATGTTCGACTTCGAGTTCCTTGAGTATTGTCACGCCGTCATTTGTGATTGTGACATCACCAAGGCCCCCGACCAGCATTTTGTCCATTCCCCTCGGTCCGAGCGTTGTTCTTACTGCATCCGCAATAGCCTTTGCGGCTGCAATGTTCTCGAACTGAGCACCTTTTCCCTTTTCTCTTCTTGTTCCTTCTTTCAGAACCAGTATTGGTGTATTTCCTGCTTGTCCTATCATAGTTTTTACCCCTTCGTTCAGATCTTGTGCAGGCCTGCCCCGCCATCCGGACGGCAGACCGTACTGTTTGTTGCGAATTGTTAAGTAAGCACTTCTATAAAAAGGCTTCTAGTGGTCTCGCTTTGGGACAAAATTACTGTTCGGTCCCTTTCAGCATTTCCGGATGTGTGTATGTGAGGTAGCAGCACTGCCTTACATTGTGCACATCCGCCTTCAGGAACTCTTCCGTCTTCTTTCTCTCCGGCAGCTTCTTCCTTATCTTTGCCGGGAGTCTCCTCTTCAGCATGGACATTACAGTTTCCGCATTGGATCGCATG